>LFTM01000259.1 GCA_001513505.1 Clostridiales bacterium DTU092
CAAACCAGAAATTCGCCTGGATCCATGCCCCTGATTCACGCCACTTCTTGTAGTTCTCTTTCAAGTACTTCCAGTCGATACGATCCCTGCCGGGAGTCATCCGCTGTTTAGCTTTCAACCATTCATCAGGGTTTGTAACGGTAAAGGAGAGGTACTCAGGAGTTGAATCGGGGACACGCTGCTGCCTCAGAGTAACTCCCCAGGGTGTTTTATATGTGATAAAATCCTTGGTCTCCTCCACTATTTTGCTCTCGAAACGGGGTGATATATCAACACTTATGTTTGCAACCCGATCTATATCAAAATACTCTACCCAGTCAGCATCACCCAAACCTTCTTTCCGCCACCGAAGGATAGTACCCTGCCAGGGCGTATCAATTATGGGTATCCGATCCGCTTCCTGGTGAGCATACATACGAGCAAAGCGTTCCCTTGAAGTCATCTTTGCCATTCAATACCCCTCCCTATTTTGTCTACCATTCTCCAAAGGAGCCATCGTCCTCATGGAACCACACCGGTGATTGCCAGCTTCCGTCATATATCTTATCCTGAAGGGCCTCTTCATCCAGCTCAATACCAAGTCCCGGCTTGGCAGGAAGATCTATATAACCATCTTTGACCTGGAATGGTTCTTTAATATATCCCTCACCCAATGAAACCTGTTCCTGGCACAAGAAATTCGGAATACATGCATCCAGCTGCAATCCTGCCGCCAGAGATATGGGACCCAGCGGGTTATGCGGTGCAACGGCTGCATAATAAACCTCGGCCATTGCAGCAATTTTCTTGGCTTCCAGTATTCCGCCACAATGGCAAAGATCAGGTTGAAGTACCGCTGCAGCCTGCTTTTCCAGCACCTCTCTGAAACCCCATCTTGTAAAAAGGCGTTCGCCCGTTGCTATAGGTATCGAAGTTGATCGGGCCACTGTGACCATGGTATCCACATTTTCGGGCAGACACGGTTCTTCCAGAAACATAATACCGTAAGGCTCTAAAATTTTGGCAATCCTGATGGCCATGGCAGGACTAAACCGTCCGTGAAGATCAACCGCAATATCAACGTTTTTGGGAAGCGCACTACGTATGGCGGCTATCTTCTCCTCGCATTTTTCCAGGTATTCCATGGTATCAACAATCCTCACCGGCCCATCAAAACTTGTTTTAATTGCCGTAAACCCTTCTGCCACCTTCTGCTTGGCGTTCTCCACAAATTCCTCAACCGTTCTGCCATGCGCATGTGCATATACTCTTATCCTGTTACGCACAGCACCGCCCAGCAGTTCATACACCGGCACTCCCAGCCATTTTCCTTTAATGTCCCAAAGAGCCTGCTCAATTCCGCTTATCGCACTGGTCAGTACCGGACCACCGCGATAAAAGGAACCTCTATACAAAACCTGCCATATATGTTCGATCCTCCTGGGATCCTGGCCTATCAGGTAATCTTCCATCTCCCTGACGGCCATGGCTACCGTTCGGGCCTTTCCTTCCACAATGGGTTCGCCTAAACCCACTATTCCCTCATCGGTATACACCTTAAGAAAATGCCATCTTGGTTTTACAAAAATACTTTCAAGCTTTGTTATTTTCATTGTAAGCTTCCTTTCTTTTGATATTAATAATCATAAATAGCTTCAGAATTCATTTCCTTTAATCCTCACCCAGCTTTATAGCCTGATGGATCTTTATCCTGGATATTATAACTCCCAGAACAGATAAGCCTATTCCAAGCATTGTTAACACCACGGAATATATTCTGATGTAGTCTTCCCTGGAAGCTGCCACTTTAAACGGAGGTACCTGCTGAGCTGCGCTGTATACCATTTGAAGCAAAGGAACAAACAGATCACTGGTAATACCTCCAATGATGATACCTATAAGAATGGCAGTTCCGGATATCAATATTTGTTCACACACCAGCATTCCAATCAGTTTCTTAACAGACAGTCCCATGGCCCTGAAGATTCCAAACTGGAGCACTCTTTGTTTAATTGAAAGGATCCAATATATCAGAAATCCAATGGTACTTATCGTCATAGTAACGATAAATCCTAACGTCAGTGCACCATTTGTACCCTGAAGCATGGGATCATTTTTCTTTTTGATTATCTCCTGCCCGATATCCTGGATCCTGTTTATTCTAAGCTCTTTGTTTTCAATGTCTTTGTAGATTTGCTCACTGGTAGCACCGGGAGCTTTTTTAAGCCATACCTCGTAAGGCTCCAATGCCATATTGGCATGTATATATGACAGATTAGCCACCACTAAAAATGAATCTTTAGTGGTTGCAAGTTCAGGATCCCCGGCTTTTGGGTTAAAGGTGGGAAAGTAATCTACAAATTCGTATATAATTACCTCCATATAACCCTGGTCACCCCAGTTGAGCCATAAGGAATCTCCCTGCTTTAAATCATATCTTTCCTTGAACGATGTGGATACCAAAGCGGCCATTGGATGATGAGCCATAAGGTTAAGATAGTGATACCAATGGGGTCTTAACAGATCCGGCCTGAACCATGCCACCTTACCGAACTCATCCGGTATAATTCCCATCAGATATACACGGTTTACATTTTCCCGTGTGGGGGTTTGTACCATTACATTATTGTGTCTGAATACCTTGGTAGCCAATTCTACCCCTGACAATTCGGTATAAGGGATAAACGGCGGTTCTATATATTGTACCGGCTCCTGTGGCCCAAACCCTGCAGATTCCTGGGGAGGTCCCATGGAAGAACCGGAGGACGTAGTAGCGGGTTTGTTATCCTCCCAGTGAGCCATGATAACAATATCAGCACCAATATTATATGAAATTTTTTCTTCAATATTGTTGTTAAGCGTACGCGCAGCATTAGCGTTAAAAATCCCAACCGATAGTGTCAGTATAAGGAACAGCATCAAAAACCTGTCCTGACCGCCTGATCTTCCTACATTAATAAAGGAAGCATACAGAGCAGGTGACCACATCTTTCTGCCCAGCCAAAATATCAATCTCACAATCAATGGGAAAATCCGCAGAAAAACCAGGCCTGCTCCCAGAATAAACAGAGTCGAAATAATAAAGAGCAGCGGATCTATGGCAAGCTCTGTTCCGCTAACACCGGCCACCGTCAACGCCTGCTGACGCATCTGGTAGGAATATAATCCGTACCCGGCTACTCCTAAGAGCAGTATGTCAACGAAAAACCTTCTCCACATCATAAACCCGGATGAACGGGCTTTCTGCTGTTTATAAATAACAATGGTTGTTCGCGAAGACAGATACGCAGGGATTAACATGGTGATCATAAACACAACAACGGCCCAAACAGAATAGATATACGCTTTCAAATTAAGCGAAATGGGTAACGCAGTCCTGTTTACAAATTCCAGAAAACCATTGGAAGCGCCCAGGAAAGTACACAAAAACAGTCCCAGCGGCGGGCCGACGGCCATTGCTATCCCGCTTAATAATAACGCTTCAAATAAGTAACTTATAAATACCTGGACTCCACTGGCACCTCTGCTTTTCAAAACAGCAATTTCATTCTTCTCATTTTCAACTATAAGCTGGGATACCATGAAGATATAAAAAGCAAGCATGAGCAGAATTGGTACCTGAACAACCCATAGCGTAATCTTTAACTGCTGTTCACGCTCATGATACTGCTCGATAATAGGTATGGCAGGCATCGTAAAATCTACTCTTTTTTCAATAAACCATCTGTTCTGCTTTTGATATGCTTCCAGAATTGAACCGATGTTGTTCAATGTGATCTTGTGGTAGTCAAAAGCATAATGCCATATAGCTTTTGTTAACAAAGGAATTTCTGCTTCAATAAACTCCTTGTAAAACAATGAATAATCTATCATAAAACTGTCGCTATATGCTACTAATGCCTGATACCAGTAGGGATCCACTTTATCTTTAATGGTAAAAATACCAACAATCTTTACCCTTAAGGGTTCATCCATCTGATTTGTAAAATCCAGCACCTGATAAACTTCATCAAGACGCAAGTCCAGCTTTTGCATTGCCTCTTCGGTTACAATAGCTTCAAAAATACCGTCTTGTTTCTCGGTGGAAAACATGCGGCCATGAACAATACTTATATGTTCCTCCAAGCCTGTCATAGCTTCTATTTTTACAAATCGTTTCTTTGGCTTCTCCTCCCGCTGTATTTCAGGTGTAGCATTAAGGTAGTCAATCATTATATCCTCAGTTTCAGCAAGTATTGGCAGGTCAATTTCTTTCACCATCTGCTTGGTTACTCTGTCCCTTATCATGTGATATGCTTTGATCCGGTTTTCCACATCATAATGAGCGTAAATACTTGCATCAATCAGATATCTTCCGGGAAATTTGCCGGTAGACACCTGCAATTCTTCCAAATCCTTGGTAAGCATACGTTGAAGTACTCCGTCAGTGTAAATGGGTATACTGCTTACCATGGCTACTGCAAGCACCGCACCTGTAAGCAGGCAAATAACCATCCATTTATTATTAAGCATCTTTCTAAGTACCATTAATAACAAGACCCAGGCCCCCTTTTAATTGACAATTACGCTTTCCCCTTCTTCAAGGCCTTTTATGATCTCCACATCTGTAGGAGTCTCCAAGCCTATCTCCACATCCCGCTCCTTCTTCAGGCCATCTTCCAGTACCTGTACATATTTGCGTCCCATATAGTTCCGAACAACATTCCGAGGCAGCACGATTACATTCTCCCTTTTATCAAGGGTAACGCTGAATTGAGCAGTTTCACCCATGTTGACGTCCTCGGGAAGCTCCGGTACATCTATACGTACCACGTTCTTAAGGCTTTCCTCGGCATCAATAGGTACATTAGCGGGAGTCATTATAACCTCGCCTTCATAAACCTTATTTCTGATTTTTACTTCAACTTTCATTCCGACCTGAAAATCCTGATTGTTGGAACCTGAATACTGGAGTTGTAATTTGGTAGGATCTGCTATTCTGACAAGAGTGGAATAGGCATCAATATAATCTCCTTCGCCCAATCTATTATCAACATAAACTACCATTCCATCTATGTCAGAGTATAATTTTGCTTCCTCAAGCTCACGTTCAAGATTCTGCAACTGGAGCTTTGCAAGTTCAATATCATAGGCAGCTATCGACAATGTATATTTATCAGCCCCTGCTTGTTTTGCCTGGGAATATCTGAGCCGTGTTTGCTGCAACCTGATTTTCTGCTGCTTAATTTCGTTTTCCAATGTGCCGGTATCAAGCTCAGCCAACAGATCTCCTTTTTTGACTTTATCCCCAATTTTAACATGAATGGCCTTTATGCGCCCTCCCCGATGTTTAAAAAACATGTTAACCTGTTCAATAGCTACAAAAGAACCTGAACCGTTGATCTTCTTTTCAATAGTACCTCGTTTTGCTTCCATAACGTCATAGCTGATTTCCGGCGGTTCAATCAAAGGAGGTGCCAACACCTTTTCTTCCTCTGGAAACAGATAACATCCAGACAGGAAAATTGATAATAACACACACACTAAAAACATGATAAGTATTTTGACTCTGGTAGTAATACCGTCCATATCCAACCCCCCGAATTGTACAACACTTGTTTTATATTTTATATTAATTCCATCTGCCGAACCAGCTAAACCAGCCGGCAGACAGTATTACAACAGACTGATGTGCTATTACTTAAGAAAAACAAATTTGTAAGAATAATCTAGTTCATATACTAAATATTATAGGTTAGTCTTTACATTATGTCCAATAGAATTTTCCTACAAAAATAAGTGTATGTTTATGACAGTATCAATATATAAGCAAAATAAATATTTATTGCACCTGTGCTATTATTTGCTCAATATGGAATACAATACTAATTGAGGTGATACTAATGCAGCATCGGTATAAATCATTATTAATCATTCTTATTATAACGGGTGTAATCATCATTCTCATCAAAAGCGGTTATATTTCATATGACGAATACAACCACCGCCAAATCGAAACATTTTTGGAAATAAATCAAAAGTATACGGCACACTTTGGATATATACAGCCCCGGGTAGTCGATGGTTTCAGCGAAAGGCCTATTGAAGGGGCTGTGGTAATAATACCTGAAATTGATAAAAAATTCATTACCAACCCGGAAGGCCTTACACCCTTAATCCAGGTGCCTATCAACATAGACAGCCATTTCCAAAACATTCTGCCAAAAACCTGGGGGGAAATAACCATACTGGTTTTCAAAGAAGGCTACACGGATTACGCCCTGTTTCATGTCCACGTCTGGGAAAACCAGTCGAGAATAGGTCCTAAAATACTGTTGTTTCCTGCAGCAGACAAGGAGGAGAGCGATCCAATGGTCATAATTGAAAGTCCACACAGGTTGTGGGTCAAACAGTTAATCAAAAAATATAAAAACCAACAAAATATTAAGCCTGTGGAACAACCCTGAATTCCAGATCCGGTAAATTCCTCTTCAGCTCATTTATTATATTTCTTTCACTGTTATTACTCTCGGCTGACTCTCCCAGAACCACAATGGATATATTATTTTTCCTGGCGAATTCAACAAGGGTATCCACAACGTCTTCAGAACGCAATACGGTCATTTCAGCTCCTGCCTCTTTAGATATCTGAAACAGGTAATCCAAAGCCTCCCCTTCATCAGGATTTCCTAAAAAATTCACGCCTCTCTTTACAACATGAACCGCATATAATTGTGCATCGCCTTTCCCGGCAATCTCCTTCCCAACCTTAATCAGACGTTCGCAAGTTTTTTGCCGGGTCACGCATATCATAATATTTAACTTGTTACCCATTTAGCAACCCCTTTTTCAAAAGCAAACTAATTATCCTGGCTAAAAGCCTTCTCCCATAACTTCTCTGACATCGGTAACCAAAACGAAAGCCAAAGGATCCTCTTCATTGATGATTGACTTCAGCCGCGTCACCTGCATTCTATTTACAACGCATAATATTATATTCTTTTTTTGCCGGGTATAAACCCCTTGCCCATCTAAGAATGTGACACCTCTCTCCATCTCTGATATGATCCGCTGGCTGATCTCCTCTGCGTAGTCCGAGATGATTACAAAAGCTTTAGCGGTGTTCATACCTTCCAGAACAAGGTCTATTACCCGGGCACTCAGATACAGGGCAACTAAAGCATAGAGTGCCTGACTTGGCCCGAAAACCACAGCTGCAGTGAAAACCACCAAAAAGTCAATGGCAAACATAAACCACCCTACTCCAATAAAAGGGTGGAACTTATGAAGAATTTTGGCCAATAGATCGGTTCCTCCCGTAGTGGCATTACCTCTGAATACCAGTCCAAGACCCACTCCCATGAGTACGCCACCGTATATGGAAGCAAGTATCGGATCTTCGGTAATAGAAGGAACCTTAACAAAATCTATAAACACCGACAACAGGATCGTCGAGATAATAGTCTTTAATCCAAAATCCCTTCCCAGTGCTTTAACGCCCATTATAAATATGGGGACATTCAGCAACAGCATGGTAGCACCAACCGGTATACGAAAAACATAGTATACTACCGTGGCTATACCACTTATTCCCCCCGGAGCAATCTTGTGAGGGATAAGAAAAAAATTAAATGCCAGGGCCGTCAGTAACGTGCCTGTCAGCAGTAACAGATAGTCCTTTAAAACTTCCCACTTCTTCATCAAGCATTCCTTCTTACACTGCTTTATCCGTTATATATTATATCATAAAATGATGCTTACAAATCAAAAGAAAATAAAAAAGGCTGTGCATTTAGACCTGACAGCCTTTATAAATCGATAAGCCCGAAGCTTATTTGCAGTGCTTCATTTACTTTTTCCATTACTTCAGACGAAAGATATCCGATTTTCTCTTTCAATCTTTTTTTATCAATGGTCCTTATCTGTTCCAACAATATTACTGAATCCTTTGGCAGACCATATTCACTGGCACTGATCTCAATGTGAGTGGGAAGCTTGGCTTTATTTATCTGGGAGGTAATTGCAGCCACAATTACGGTAGGACTATATTTATTCCCGATATCATTTTGTACTATCAAAACAGGCCGTACCCCTCCCTGTTCAGAACCTACCACCGGACTTAAATCGGCATAATATATTTCTCCTCTTCTTATCATAGCAATCATTCACTCTCCGATAAGATAGCCTCATAAGCCACCAATGCCTCATTGGTGGATTCAAAACCAACTTTTGCTAATTCAACATTTATCTTTGCCATTTCTTCGTAACCCTTTTTCATCTTTTCCCTTATTTCTATTCTATGCCTCTCCCTTATATAAAGTTTCATGGCTTCACGAATAAATTCGCTCCGGTTTCTCTTTTCCATAGCTACGATCTCATCAACTTCCCGTAACAGGCTATCAGGTAAACTAACTAAAATTTTTTTTAATTCGGCCACGGTGGCACCTCCTATTTATCTATGTACTTATTACCTTAGCCCTATACCAGCCCTGCCCCGAAAATATATATTAAGTCATACCTGATTAACACAAACTTAACAACATTATATATTAAACAGCAGCAGTTTACAAATCTTTTTG
>LFTM01000212.1 GCA_001513505.1 Clostridiales bacterium DTU092
CTGTCTGGCCAGCCAAGGGTTGAAAACGGCCATAGGGCAGAGCTGAACCAGGTGTCCAGAACATCTTCATCCTGTTTTAAAGATGTTCCTCCGCAAGCGCTGCAGCTTTCAGGCATATGATGTGCTACTATGGTTTCTCCGCAATCCTGACAGTAATAAGCTGGAATACGATGTCCCCACCACAGCTGTCTGGATATACACCAGTCTTTTATATTCTCCATCCAGTTAAAGTAAATCTTTTCAAACCTCTCTGGCACAAACTTTATTCTTCCATCCTTTACAGCCTCTATAGCCGGCTGTGCCAGCGGTTTCATCCTTACAAACCATTGCTTTGAGATAAGAGGCTCAACTGTTGTACCACATCTATAGCAGTGGCCCACATTATGTTTCAAATCCTCTATCTTATCAATAAGACCCATCCGCTCTAGATCTTCAACAACCGCTTTTCTGGCCTCATATCGATCCAGTCCCGCATATTTTCCTGCGTTTTCGTTCATCCTGCCCTTTTCGTCAATTACAGATATCCAGGGCAGATCGTGTCTTAGGCCTATTTCAAAATCGTTGGGATCATGGGCAGGGGTAACCTTAACAGCCCCTGTACCGAATTCCCGCTCTACATATTCATCCGCAATGATAGGTATTTCCCTGTCCATAAGCGGCAGTATGACAGTCTTTCCAATGAGATGACGGAACCTTTCATCATCAGGATGTACCGCAACGGCAGTATCTCCCAGCATTGTTTCAGGCCTGGTAGTAGCAACCATTATAAATTCATCAGAATCTTTTATAGGATATCTGATATACCAGAGATTTCCCTGCTCCTCTTCATGCTCTACTTCAGCGTCGGATAGAGCAGTTGTACAATCGGTACACCAGTTTATTATCCTGTCGCCGCGATATATCAAACCTTTCTGATACAGGCGTACAAACACCTCCGTAACCGCTCTGCTGCAGCCCTCATCCATTGTAAATCTTTCTCTTGACCAATCCAGAGATGATCCCAGTTTCTTAAGTTGTTGTGTAATCCTTCCCCCGTACTTTTCCTTCCACTCCCACGCTCTTTTTAAGAATCCTTCCCGTCCCAGATCTTTCTTGGTAAGACCTTCCTCCTCCAGCTTCTCCACAATTTTAACCTCTGTAGCAATGCTGGCATGATCTGTTCCCGGAAGCCATAAGGCTGAATAACCCTGCATTCTACGCCAGCGAATGAGAATGTCCTGAAGGGTATTATCCAGAGCATGACCCATATGGAGTTCGCCTGTAATATTTGGCGGAGGAATAACTATACAATAGGGCTCCTTATTCTCATCTGCTTCAGCTCTGAAATATCCTTTATCCATCCACATCTTGTATATCCGATCTTCCACCTGTCCCGGATCATAGGTTTTGTTAAGCATCTTTTCCGACATTATATAACCTCCTGTTCTATATTATCTTCATCGCTATCAAAAGACCAATAATTCCAATCAGCAGCCCTGCCAGTTTGGTGTATATTATCCGTTGCATGGAATGCTCTTCGGTAATTTTAAATACTTCCTCCATGATGAACTTTGCTCCATACACCAGTACGGCTGCTATAATCATTAATAATAATCCAAAAGGATTTATTTCAGAGATATTCAAATTTTCCACTCCTAACAAAAAATCCTTCATCCAAAAAAGGACGAAGGATAATCTCCGCGGTACCACCTTATATCCTGCCGGTTGATAAACAACGGGCAGGCACTCATTTATTTAACGGTTATTCACCGTTTCAGCCTACTGCCATTCAGCTGAAATGCTCGGAAGCGACCTTCCATTCCGCTCACACCCGGGGAGTCTCTCAGCCGGTGAACTCCCCTCTCTGATGGGGGGCAGGAACGTACTCCTCTTCCTCATTGCATCTTACCATTATCTTGTT
>LFTM01000244.1:0-3282 GCA_001513505.1 Clostridiales bacterium DTU092
GTGTAGGAAGCCTGGCATATGTAGAGCTTGAACCAGGAGAATATTTTAATGTAAATATTTATGTTAAAACCACTTTAAGCAATGGATATGGAGATCCAGGCTATGACTGGAGTCATAAAGTAATTGTCAAAGCCAATACAAATCCGCCAAGCCGACCTGCTGCCAAATAAATGTTGACATCAATTAATTGAACTCAATAATAACTAATAGGAACTATAGGTAAGGGCTCTAACCTATAGTTCCTATATTTATACTAAACTATAGGTGGGGAAAGCGTGAGCAAGGTATTAACAATAAAAAAAATACTGTATTATTTTCTAATGGTATTATGTGCCCTTATCGTTTTTATAAAGTTTATGAATTTAAATGAGAAACTGCCATTTGGACTTTGGTATGTCCACTCCGATAGTATGCAGCCTGAAATAAAAACAGATGATGGATATATCCTTATTCGTTCCAAGGAATATACTTTAAATGATATTATAACGTTTAAACCTCAGGTACTGAAGGATAAATATATAACTCATAGAATAATTGATATTACTGATGATGGTAAATTTATAACAAAAGGTGACTACAATGTTTCAACCGATCAGGAAGGTGGAGAACCGCCTATCGGGATAGAACAAATTGTTGGAAAGGTATTGGTGATAAATGAAAAACCAATAGTTATACCACATTTAGGAACTATCTCTCGAAAAATAAACGAAATTGTAGAAGGCCTTAATATTTTCAAATTATTATCTTTGGGAATTGTAGTATACCTGATAGCATACATATTGGATACCTTTGCTGATAGACATAAGACTTCTAAAAAAAAGAAATTGAGGTTGCTTGATATTGCTCCGTATTTTGATTGGGTTTTTCTTGTGCTATGTACAACTATGTTTATCAATATAATATTTTTGGGATTGACAATTAAATCCTGGGGTAATCAAGAAGTAGATTATGTTGTTGTGACTACAAAGGGCATTTCGTCCCCCCTGCCTGGTGAGGTGTTCACAGAGACAATGGGTTTGGTAAATAATACTTTTTTCCCCTTTGTTTCTGTGATGGAGCCGATGAGAAATGAGGTGGAAGTTAATCCCGAAAAACTAAAATTGCCGCCAAAACAGCATCAAGAATACATTTTAACCATTAAGGCACCTGAAGAGATAGGATACTACATAGATAAAATTAAAAAAAGAACATATCCTGATATACTGCCGGACAAATTTCTGGATTATTTATATTCAAAAAGTGAGGTTTTGCCTCTGATAGTTATATTCAGCCCAGGTATACTATTAAGTACAGGACTCTATATATGGTGGGTCAGGCGTTGGCAAGACGGCAAAAGAGTAGCTATGAAGTGGTTAATACCTCTAAGGAGAGTTTTGGGGAAACTATCTCTAATACCTTTTTAAACAAATACGGATATTATGTTTTGTATACAGTTTCTTTTGTTCTTTCAATTTTATAATCGCTCAATTCTTACACTTTAATATAGCATAACCAGCTTTCCTTTCAGGATGGCTGGTTTTATTATATGTATTAATTTATTGCTTCTGGCGAAAAATAAAACATAAATTTAATGTTTTGGAGGGAAGGCAAAATGCCAAGTAAAAATACAATAAAGTCACTTAATCAGCTATTACAGGGAGAATATATGGCGGTTGAGATTTTCAATAACTTTATATCCAGGACAANNAAGCTATATTCAAGATATAGGCGGTAAACCGGAAGAGAATCTTGGAATAAAAGGTAAAATGGGGGACATAAAAATTAACATGGATTTAGGTTCGGATGCGGATACATATGAAATCATAGAAAAAGCTATTGAAGGAGAAACACAGGGCGTTAATATGGCTGAAAAAGTCCTAAGGGGTGATCTGGACGATAAGTCAAGAGATATTGCAGGTGAGATACTGCACAAGGACAGAAAGTCTATCGAAGAACTAAAAAATTTGTTGTAAATAACATGATAACATAGCAGTAAAATATAAAACAAATCTGAACTATGTTTTTTTGTTCATCCTGGATATAATTACCCATGCCATAATTTTGTACCCTTCTATGATATATTATTGCATATAAACGGCGGTAATGGAAGTATATGACTTAAGTATATCATTTATGAAAAATAAATGAAGTCTTTTATTTTTGCGTTTTTCATCTTTCTACAACAAAAAACTGCTATCCACTTTTTTTCCCACAGACTTGCTTTAATGGGGTGGTTGTCATATAATAGGTTTTGGTAATTTCAATAATATGTATGTACATTAATGGAGGAATCAATTTGAGTAAGAATAAGTTATTCCGTTCTTTTGTTTCATATTACAAACCCCATTATAAGCTTTTCATTCTGGATATGTTCTGTGCTTTGATGATAGCATTTATAGATTTGTTCTTCCCGATGCTAACCAGGGAAGTAATAGGTACGGTTCTTCCTGCCGGCCAGATGAGAATATTCTGGTTGTTTGTTGCAGGTATGCTGCTAAGAGATGTTATTCGTACTGGCTTGCAGTATATTGTACAGTATTGGGGTCATGTTTTAGGTGTTCGCATTGAATATGACATGAGGCGGGACCTGTTTTCTCACTTGCAAACACTTCCTTTCAAGTTTTTTGATAAAAACAGAACCGGACACTTGATGTCCCGTATAGTAAATGATCTAAATGAAATTGCCGAGTTTTCTCACCATGGCCCTGAGGATCTGTTCCTTTCCATTATCATGCTCGTTGGTTCCTTTATAATGCTAATAACTGTGGAATGGCGGCTGGCTATTATCGTGTATCTAATCGTTCCTGTAATGACCTGGTTTGCATTTAAATATCGTAAGCTTATGAATGAATCCTTTCGAGATTTACGTATTAAGCTTGCAGATGTAAACGCTCAGTTGGAGAGCAGCATATCAGGTATCAGGGTTGCCAAATCATTTACCAACGAGGAATATGAGAAAAAGAAGTTTGGTGAAGGAAACAAGCGTTTTCGAAGTTCCAAATATACGGCTTATAAGTATATGGCTATTTTCCATACAGGTATTGAGTATTTCTCAAACATGCTCAGTGTTGTCGTGGTGGCAGTAGGCGGTTACTTTATATACAGACAATGGATGGAAGTAGCTGATCTGCTGGCTTTTATCATGTATGTAGGAGTTTTTCTGCAGCCGATTCGCAGGCTTACCAACTTTATGCAGCAATTTGAATCGGGGATGACGGGTATAGAACGGTTTGTGGAAATAATGGAAGTTAAATCGGATATAGTGGATGCACCTGATGCCATAGAGCTGAAAGATGTGCATGG
>LFTM01000244.1:3386-12494 GCA_001513505.1 Clostridiales bacterium DTU092
ATCAATATAACCATTCCTGCTGGTCAAACCGTTGCACTGGTAGGCCCATCAGGAGGCGGGAAAACCACTCTATGCCATCTTATTCCCCGTTTTTATGAGGTAATGGAGGGACAAATAAAAATAGACGGACGTAATATTCGGGATTATACCTTGAAATCACTGCGCAGCAATATAGGTTTGGTGCAGCAGGATATATTCCTGTTTGCAGGCACTATACGGGAAAACATCAGATACGGTAGAATAGATGCGACAGATGAAGAAATTGAAGAAGCAGCTAAAAAAGCTAATATTCATGACTTTATCATGGGGCTTCCCGATGGATACGATACCCAGGTAGGCGAGAGGGGACTGCGGCTTTCAGGAGGACAGAAACAGCGTATTTCAATTGCCAGGGTATTCTTAAAGAATCCGCCAATTCTGCTGTTGGATGAGGCTACTTCAGCCTTAGATAATGAGACTGAAATAAAGATACAACAAGCCCTGGAAGAGCTGTCCCAAGGCAGAACAACCCTTGTTATTGCTCACAGGCTGTCCACTATTAAGAATGCAGACAGAATATTGGTACTGACCGAGGATGGTATTGTAGAAGAAGGAACCCATGAAGAACTAATGGAGAAAGATGGAGTTTATGCGAGGTTGTATCAGGCACAGTTTAAAGACTATATAACAGATGATGATATATTTGAATGGGCAGAAGCAGTACAGTGAAGTGTTTAATAAAACCTGCAATCAACATTTATAAATATATATAAAAAATGTGATTGACAAATTAACACATTCATATTAGAATGTTTTATAATAATTAACTGAATAACATGCTCTTATCAAGAGTGGCGGAGGGACTGGCCCAATGAAGCCCGGCAACCTGTGTATACAAGGTGCCAAATCCTGCGGTATATATTATATATACCGAAAGATGAGAGAGGAAGCGGCCTCTTTCTTCTTTGAAGAGGCTTTTTTATAGCCCATCTTAACAAAAAGAGGCTTTTTTATTATAATTTTTTTGTTTAAGTTTTATATATTTAGAAAAAGGGAGAGGCGATATGGTCGATATACAAAATCTATCAAAATGTTTTAAGGTTGGAAATGATGATTTATGGGCAATTAAGAATGTCAGTATGCATATAGACAAAGGAGAAATATTTGGCATTATAGGATTGAGTGGGGCAGGGAAGTCAACCCTTATAAGGTGTTTAAACAGGCTGGAAGAACCGACTGAAGGGCGAGTAATCATTGATGGAACTGATATAACATCGCTGGGAAAAAAAGAATTGAGAACAACCAGAAAAAATATAGGAATGATATTTCAGCATTTTAACCTGTTAATGCAGAAGACCACATATGAAAATATTGCTCTCCCTTTGGAGTTGATTGGAGCAAGTAAAAAGGAGATTGAGTCAAGGGTAAACGCTTTGCTGGAGTATGTGGGTTTGGAAGACAAAAGAAATGTTTATCCATCTCAATTAAGCGGTGGTCAAAAGCAAAGGGTTGCAATCGCGAGAGCCTTGGCCAATAACCCAAAAATTCTGTTAAGCGATGAAGCGACATCTGCTCTTGATCCACAAACCACCAAATCCATTTTGGATCTTCTAAGCAGGATACGGGATGAACTGGGATTAACTATAATAATGATTACTCATCAGATAGAGGTTGTCAAGGATATATGTGACAGGGTTGCAATAATGGAAAACGGTGAAATAGTGGAGATAAGCACCGTCGAAGAACTGTTTAAACGGCCTAAGTCAAAAACAGCAAGGGCTTTTATCAACAGCCTGAGCTCTGATATACAGGAGGAGTTTATAAAACCGGCAGAGTTTAAAGGGTGTATTCTAAGACTTAGTTTCTGGGGTGATATTGTAAAAAAACCTATTGTTTCGCACATGGTTAAAAGATTTGATATTGATGTCAATATTCTGTCCGGCAATATCAGTCAGTTAATGAGTACCAGTGCGGGACATCTGATAGTTGAACTAACCGGTTCGGATGAGGAAATACAAGCTGCCATCGATTATTTGAAAGCCCACGACGTGGAAGTGGAGGTGATGTAAATGCTGGAACTGCTTATTCCTTCTTTGCTCCAGACGCTATATATGGTATTTTTCTCGACCCTGTTTTCTTTAATATTAGGGTTTCCTATGGGAATCCTGCTGGTGATAACAGAAAAGGGAAGTATTTGGGAGAAGCCCACTTTGTATAGAATATTGGATGGTATTATAAACATCTTAAGATCTTTTCCCTTTCTGATACTGATGATTTTACTTTTTCCTCTATCCAGATTGATTGTCGGCAAAACCATAGGAACCACTGCTACAATAGTACCGCTATCAATTGCAGCAGCACCTTTTGTTGCCAGGGTTATTGAAAGTTCTTTGAAGGAAGTTGACAGAGGGGTAATTGAACTGGGACACTCTATAGGTGCAACCGTTCCACAGATAATATTCAAGATACTTATACCGGAGGCAATGCCATCTTTGATAATGGGGGTAACACTGACGATAATAAATCTAATCGGGTATTCAGCTATGGCTGGTGCTATTGGGGGAGGTGGATTGGGAGATCTGGCAATCAGATATGGACTTTACAGATTTCAGACGGATGTAATGGTGGTTTCAGTTATCGTAATAGTATTATTGGTTCAAGGGATTCAATATACCGGAAATAAATTAGCCTCAAAAATAAGTAAAAAATAGTCAGAATGGAGGAGATAAATATGAAAAAAATATTTTTATTCTTAATTATTGCTGGTCTTTTAATTATTACCTTTGCAGGATGTGCTGACAACAAGAGTAAGGAAAACTTAATCAGGATTGGAGTATCACCGGAACCTCATGCGAAAATGATAGAACATATTAAAGATGATTTAGAAAATCAGGGTATTAAGATAGAGCTTATAGAATTTACCGATTATAACAAGCCCAATCTTGCTCTGGCTGAAGGAGAACTGGATGCTAACTTCTTCCAACATGAACCTTATATGAATACATTTAAAGAAGAAAACAATATAGATATTGTATCTATTGGCGGCGTGCATATCGAACCCATGGGCTTGTATTCCAATAAACATGACTCTATCGATGATTTGCCTGATGGTTGTGAGATCGCCATACCCAATGATCCTACAAACGGTGGAAGAGCCCTTTTGCTTCTCGAAAAATATGACTTGATAAAATTGGATGAAGAAGCCGGCATACTTGCTACTGAAAATGATATAGTGGAAAACCCGAAGAATATTAAGATTGTCCCATTGGAAGCAGCTCAGCTGCCCAGAGTACTGGATGATGTGGATGGTGCCATAATAAACGGCAACTATGCCCTTGAGGCAGGTCTGGTGCCTACCAAAGATTCTCTTATTTTAGAGGATAAGGATTCACCTTATGCCAATATTGTAGCTGTAAGAGCCGGTGAGGAAAATGAGGAGAAGTTCAAGAAATTGATGGAAGCACTGCGGAGTGATAAAATGAGGAAATTTATTGAAGAGACCTATGAAGGTGGTGTGATACCTGCTTTCTAACAGGCAGGCACAAGAATGCTTGATATGGA
Source organism: Clostridiales bacterium DTU092 (assembly GCA_001513505.1). Lineage (GTDB taxonomy): Bacteria > Bacillota > Clostridia > Caldicoprobacterales > Caldicoprobacteraceae > DTU074. Next base: position 6,927 of record LFTM01000244.1, read on the forward strand.
TAAGTTTACTCTGCATAGCCATGATACTGTTTTAATGATAATTGATATACAGCAGCGTTTAGCTTCCGTAATGGAGCGCCGGGAGCAGGTAATAACAAACACCGGAATCCTGATAGAAACAGCAAATAAACTGGAGATCCCTATAATTGTGACAGAACAGTATCCAAAGGGTCTGGGAAAGACTGTTGATGAAATCAGGGATAAACTGGATACGGATTTTGTATATGAAAAAATAACCTTTACTGCCTGTACTGAAGAAGTAATGTCAACCCTGGAACTGCTGGGACGAAAAAAGGTCATAGTATCCGGTATGGAAACACACATTTGCGTTTTTCAAACCGTAAGGGAGCTGTTGAAGTCGGGATATACGGTTTTTGTAGTGGATGATGCGGTTTGTTCGCGGACATCGGATAATTATAAGACCGGCCTGGCGCTTATGCGCGAGATGGGCGCCGTTATAACATCCACCGAAACAGTGTTTTTCGACCTGTTGAAACAGGCGGGCACTCCGCTGTATAAAGAACTTTCAAAACTTATAAAGTAAGAAAAAAAGCTATTCCAATGCAGACTATGCATGGGAATAGCTTTTTATATCTGATGACAAACCGTTTAATTTGTGGACATGATTCTTAAGCTGTAAACATCTTAATGTCGTCGTCCGCATTGCTTATACCGCCTATGCCGAACTTCTCCACCAGCACTTTGGCTACATTTGGTGACAGGAACGCGGGAAGGGTGGGTCCAAGATGGATATTCTTAACACCAAGGTACAGCAATGCCAGCAGAACGGTAACAGCTTTTTGCTCATACCATGCTATATTGTAGGCGATAGGCAGTTCATTTAGATCTTCTAGTCCGAAGGCTTCTTTTAGTTTGAGAGCAATTATTGCAAGTGAGTATGAGTCGTTACACTGTCCTGCATCCAGTACCCGGGGTATACCATCTATGTCTCCTAAGTTCAGCTTGTTGTACCGGTATTTAGCACATCCGGCTGTCAGTATAACCGTGTCTTGAGGCAGTTTACTTGCGAATTCGGTATAATATTCTCTGCTCTTCATTCTTCCGTCGCATCCGGCCATTACAAAGAACTTCTTTATCTTCCCTGATTTAACGGCTTCCACTACCGTATCGGCCAGACTGAGTACCGTTGCATGCGCGAAGCCTCCAACTATTTCACCTGTTTCAATTTCTGTAGGAGGAGCGCATTTCTTTGCGTGTTCGATTATCTCTGAGAAATCCTTTGTTCCATCTTCTTTCGCCGGTATATGTTTTACACCAGGGAAACCAACCACACCGGTGGTATACAGTCTGTCTTTATACGAATCCTTGGGCGGAACCAGACAGTTGGTAGTCATAAGAATAGGTCCGTTAAAGGTTTGGAATTCTTTATCCTGTTTCCACCAGGAGTTTCCGTAGTTTCCCGCAAAATGTTCATATTTCTTGAATGCCGGGTAATAATGGGCGGGAAGCATTTCGCCGTGGGTATATACATCTACACCGGTTCCTTCAGTCTGCTTCAGAAGCTCTTCCAGATCCTTTAAGTCGTGACCGCTTATTAAAATACCGGGGTTGTTTCTCACACCAATGTTTACCTTGGTGATTTCAGGATTGCCGTAAGTGGAAGTATTGGCCTTATCTAAAAGCGCCATAACCTGGACACTGAATTTACCGGTTTCCATGACAAGTGCCAACAGGTCATCAGCGGTCAAACTGCTGTCAGTTGTTGCAGCCAAAGCTTTATGCATAAAATCGTACACTTCCTGATCATCAAAGCCCAGAACGTGGGCATGATAAGCATAGGCTGCCATTCCTTTAACGCCATATAATACAAGTGATTTCAATGACCTGACATCTTCGTTTTCTTCAGCTAATATACCAACAGTTGCAGATTTGGCTTCAAATTCTTCTGGTGTTTCGGCAGTCCAGACAGCGGCATCATGAAGGTTTTTATCGATTTGGATGTTTGCACTTATTGCCTGATCCTTTAATTGTTCTCTTAGCCTAAGTGCCTGAGATATTTTTTCAATGAAGTATTCCTTGCCGAAGTTGACATTTGTAATAGTAGAAAACAGGCCATCAACCATGAAGTTGTCTGCTTCCGGAGTTTGAACACCGGCTTTTTTCAATTCCGTGCTGTAAATTGATATTCCCTTTAAAACATAGATTAGCAGATCCTGTAAGTTTGATACATCACTGGTTTTACCGCATATACCTCTTACAGTGCATCCTGTACATTTTGCTGCCTCTTGACATTGATAACAAAACATGTTCATAATTTCTTTACCTCCCGTAAAAAAATGTTCTTTTGTTTGTTGATATGATGAGGGCAATGTGAGGCATAAATAATGCTATGACTAGATATTATAAATTTTAGTTTTTAATATTGCCCACATTACACTGATGATTATTCTTCAAGGACCCTTCCATCTACGGATATGGTGACAACGTTCCAGGGAATCATCTTACCGCTTAGGATAAGGGCATTCCTTACTGCGTATAACAATCCATTGCAGCAGGGTACCTCCATTTTAACGACTGTTATGCTCTTTATTTCATTGTGTCTTAATATTTCGGCCAGTTTATTTGAATAATCTGTATTATCCAGTTTTGGACAACCAATCAGGGTTATTTTGTTGCGCATGAAATCCTGATGTATGTTTGCATATGCATATGCAGTACAATCAGCCGCTACAAGCAGATGGGCATTGTTAAGATACGGGGCATTAACAGGAACAAGTTTAATCTGACATGGCCATTGACGAAGCTGTGATTCCACATTGGTTTGAACCTGTTTTTGATTAGTTTGGGATGCATTTCTTGCCATTGATTGAATCCTTGTGCCCGGACAACCGCATGCAAGCGTGTTCTGTGATTCTTCTTTCTCCATATTCTTTTTGACTGCTTCTTCATCAAATGGTTCGGCTTCACGCTCTTCAATTATAATTGCACCGGTTGGGCATACTGGCAGACAATCGCCCAGTCCGTCACAGTATGATTCCGAGACAAGCTCGGCTTTTCCATCTACAAGCTGTAGAGCACCTTCGTGACAAGCATCGATACACAGGCCACAGCCGTTACATTTTTCACGATCAATTTTTACAATCTTCCTAATCATATTTCTAACACTTCCTTTCAAACTTAAACAAAACTTTTTATACTTCTTAAAATTTAATATATATAAACACAATTCATAGTTTTGTTTTTGACTTTTCCTTGTCTTGTCGCTGCCATTATAATATAATTGAAATCGATGAGTCGGTATCTGATGTTACAAAAAACTAAGGAGTGATAAAAATTTGGATATAGAAAAATATGTGGATGTGTTGTCTGCAGCTGAACTGTTTGAAGGTCTTGCCGATGATGAAATTGTTAACATGGTTAAATGCCTTGAACCAAGAATATATGAATATGAGAAAAATAACTATGTGGCTATTGCGGGAGAAGAGTTCAAAGGTATAGGAATAATGCTGGATGGTGAGGCGATAGCATATAAAGAAAATTTCGCCGGTACCAGGGTAATGATGACGCTTCTGACTCCCGGGGATGTGTTTGGTGAAATTGTAGCTTTTTCCACACATACCAAATGGCCGGTAACCGTTGAAGCTCAGAAAACTTGCAAAGTACTGTTTATTAGCCGGGAAAGAATTGTTGGTGAATGCAGACAGCTATGCCCGTGGCACAGAAAACTTATTGAGAACATGCTTATGATAGTTTCAGAAAGGGCACTTGCCCTCAGCAGAAAAGTGGAGTATTTGTCTATAAAAAGCATACGCGGTAAAATCAGTACATTTTTACTGGAGCAATATAAGAAAACAGGAAAAACAATGTTTATGCTGCCTATGAACCGTAATGAGCTGGCGGATTTTTTAAACGTATCACGGCCTTCTCTTTCAAGAGAGATGTGTAATATGAGGGACGAGGGCACCATTGATTTTCACAGGGCATCGGTACGGATAAACGATATCCAGGCTTTAAAAAGGATGGCTGAATAATCCCCGCTGTTAACATTATTTGCAGAATATTATTCAATTACTGGAGCTCCAAGGCTTAGAACCTGTTAACGAAGCGGAGGAATAGGCCGAATCATTGTTTGAGCGAAGCGAGTTTGATGAAGGTCCCGGAGCAAGTTTACAGATTCTAAGCCTTTTCGCAAGGTAATTTCCATAATTTTCAGCAAAACATATAATTGACGATTTAGCTTTATAGAATGTTTTAGCCTTTATGATAACAATTCCGGTAAAAATGTGACTATTTGGGGAAATGCAATTAAAATAAGTACACATACAAGAGCTGCAATTAAAAATGGCCAGACTCCTTTGAATATAGTTTCAAGCGAAACGTCCCTGGCAACCCCCTTAACGACAAAAACGTTCATGCCCACCGGTGGTGTGATAACACCCATTGCCACCACCAAAGCAATTATCACACCAAACCATATAGGATCTCTTCCCAGTACATTTACAACCACAGGGTAAAATATTGGAACGGTAAGTAAAATAAGTGCCAGGGCGTCAATGAAACATCCCAGTACCAGATAGACCAGAATTATAAAAACCATTACCAAGAAAGGATGTATATTCAATGCAGACACCCAGTTTGCCAGTTCAAAGGGTAATCTGCTTATCGCTATAAAACGCCCGAATATCATGGCACTAGCAACCATAAACATGATCATAGCTGTAGTCTTGGTGGTATCTTTCAAGGATTTAATTAAATTTTCACGTGTAAGCTGCCCCTTTAAGATAGTTACCAGCAAAATTCCGGCACATCCTACAGCTCCGGCCTCGGTAGGTGTAAACCAGCCGGCGAATAAACCACCTAATGAGATACTAAACACAACAATTACTTCCCATACACCATTGCGCAGAGAATTCAACTTTTCAGCAAGTGTTGCCCTGGTGCCCGCCGGTGCAAGAGCGGGTTTTCTGGATACGACAATTCGTATGGCCAGCATATAAAGCAGCATAAGAAGAATACCGGGAACAATGCCTGCAATAAATAACCGTCCTATAGATTGTTCCGTTGACACTCCATATACCAACAATATGACGCTGGGTGGAATTAATATCCCTAAAGCACCGCCGGCAGCCACACTGGCAGTGGATAGTGAATCATCATATTTATATTTCCGCATTTCCGGCAGGGCAATAGCGCCCATGGTGGCAGCAGTTGCAGTATTTGAGCCGCAGATAGCGCCAAATATTGCGCAGGCAGCTTCGGTTGCCATTGCCAGCCCTCCGGGACGATGCCCAACAAGGTTATATGCAAACCTATACAGTCTGGTACCTATCCCCGAATAATAGGCTAAAAATCCCATCCATACAAACATGGGAATTACACTTAATGAATAGGAAGCAAAATTAGAATATATTTCAGTTGCCAGCATGCTAAATGCTGCCGATGGCGATACCAGGATACTAAAACCTATTACACCTACAATAGCCATTGCATAAGCGATTGGCATATTTAAAGCTAATAGCACTAAAAATCCAAGTACACCTATTATACCGATTATTGGTTCACCCATTTTTACCTGTCTCATTTATATGTTTTATGGATTGTAATAAA
>LFTM01000112.1 GCA_001513505.1 Clostridiales bacterium DTU092
GGAGATATAAATCCGGAAGATGTGGTTCATGTATTTGAACTGAAGCTAACAGACATTTTGGGGTATCGTCCCGTTCTGGACAGGTGCACTGTATGCGGCAGCCGTATAGAAGATCTAAACACAAACAGATTATACTTTAGTGTATCTCAGAGCGGAATAATATGCAGCAATTGTAATAAACATGTCCGCAGTGGATATACTATCCATAAAAATACAATCCAGACAATGCGGTTTATTTTGGACATGGACATAAAAAGATTGGGTGTTTTGAGATTCTCCAGGCTGGTGCGAAGTGAACTGGATTATATTTTATCCGGCTATTTAGCCGAGAAAATCGGAAAAACACTGAAAACCAGGAATTTTATCAATCAGATAAAGGATGAAAAGTAATCAATCACTAGAATTTTTTTGAAGTTTATAAAAGAATGTTGACTTAATGAGAAAAATTTTATAATATTAAGCAGGATGATTTGGTGATATTTGCCTTAATACGGCGATATTTTTATATATTCAAACATAAATGTGTTTACATAGATAGGAGGAAGAATTATGGCAAAAAAATACGTATATTTGTTCAGTGAGGGCAATGCAAGCATGAGAAATCTGCTTGGTGGTAAAGGAGCGAATCTTGCTGAGATGACAAATCTTGGCTTACCCGTTCCTCAGGGCTTTACGGTAACTACTGAAGCCTGTACCCGCTACTATCAGGATGGGGAAACAATAAATCAGGAGATTGTTGACCAAATATATGAAGCAATGGGCAAAGTAGAAAAAATAGCGGGCAAAAAATTTGGAGATTTGGATAATCCATTTCTGGTATCCGTTCGTTCCGGTTCACGTGTATCCATGCCTGGTATGATGGATACCATTCTGAACCTGGGGTTGAATGATGATGCTGTTCAGGGGTTGGCCAGGCTGACAAATAATGAAAGGTTTGCCTATGACAGCTATAGAAGGTTTATCCAGATGTTTTCAGATGTTGTCATGGGTATAGATAAGAATAAGTTTGAACAAATTCTGGATGATGTAAAACAGGAAAATGGAGTAACACAGGATGTTGAGCTGACTGCAGAAAACCTTAAAGTTGTTGTCGAACGTTATAAAGAGTTATACAAACAGGAACTGGGACAAGAATTTCCCCAGGATCCCAGGACACAGCTTCTAGAAGCTGTTAAAGCTGTGTTTCGTTCATGGAACAACCCCAGAGCAATAGTCTACAGACGTATGAACGATATTCCAAGCGACTGGGGTACAGCTGTCAACGTGCAAGCTATGGTATTTGGAAATATGGGCGATGATAGTGGAACAGGTGTAGCTTTTACCAGAAATCCTGCAAATGGAGAAAAGAAACTTTATGGTGAATTTTTGTTAAATGCTCAGGGCGAAGATGTTGTAGCTGGTATCAGGACACCGGAATACATTGAACGCATGAAAGAGATTATGCCTGAGATATATGATCAGTTTGCTGAAATTGCTGAAAAACTGGAAAAACATTATAGAGATATGCAGGATATGGAGTTTACCATTGAACGCGGAAAGCTTTACATGCTTCAAACCCGTAGCGGCAAAAGAACAGCAGCTGCTGCTTTAAAGATAGCTGTGGACATGGTGGACGAGGGGTTAATTACCAAGGAAGAGGCAATCCTCAGAGTAGATCCCAGACAGTTGGATACTCTACTGCATCCTACATTCGAACCTAAGGCACTTAAGGCTGCCAAACCAATTGCTAAGGGCCTTCCTGCGTCTCCGGGGGCTGCTACAGGCCAGATATATTTCACTGCAGAGGATGCTGCCGAAGCAGCCAAAAATGGTCAAAAGGTTATACTGGTAAGAGCCGAGACTTCACCGGAGGATATCGAAGGCATGTATGCAGCTCAGGGTATACTGACCTCCCGGGGTGGAATGACTTCTCATGCTGCAGTTGTAGCCAGAGGTATAGGAACTTGTTGTGTTGCAGGATGCGAGCAGATCAGAATAGATGAAGATGGGAAATTCTTTGAAGTTGATGGTAAAGTGTACAGAGAAGGCGACTTTATATCTCTGGATGGCAGTACCGGTAATGTATATGGCGAAGCTTTACCCACTCAAGAGCCTTCAGTAACAGGGGATTTTGCCACCCTTATGGATTGGGCAGATAAGGTGAGAGTGCTTAAAGTGAGAGCAAATGCTGATACTGCAAGAGATGCTGCTCAAGCACTGGAGTTTGGTGCAGAGGGTATTGGCTTGTGTCGTACTGAACATATGTTTTTTGACGAAGAAAGAATACCTGCGGTCAGAGAGATGATCGTTGCCAGAAATGAACAGGAAAGAAGAAAGGCTCTTGCCAAGTTGTTACCCATGCAGAAGAACGACTTTAAAGGTATATATGAGGTAATGGGGGACAGGCCGGTCACCATCAGACTGTTGGATCCGCCTCTACATGAATTCCTGCCCCACGATGACGAGGATATTCGGGAACTGGCAGATGAAATGGGAATTTCCTTTGAAGAACTTAAAGCAACAGTTGTAAAGCTTCAGGAGTTTAATCCCATGTTAGGTCACCGCGGTTGCCGTCTGGCTGTTACCTATCCGGAAATAGCCGAGATGCAGACCAGGGCTATCATTGAAGCAGCTGTTGAGGTTATGCAGGAAAAAGGAATTAACATCTTGCCCGAGATTATGATCCCTCTGGTAGGTGAAGTCAAAGAACTTAAATATGTAAAGGATGTAGTGGTTAAAACTGCTGAAACCGTTATGAAGGAGAAAGGGGTAGAAGTGAAATACATGGTTGGAACCATGATAGAGGTTCCCAGAGCGGCTTTGACTGCTGATGAGATTGCACAGGAAGCTGAATTCTTCTCCTTTGGAACCAATGATTTAACTCAGATGGTATTTGGTTTTTCAAGGGACGATGCGGGTAAATTCCTGGAGGATTACTACAACAAGAATATTTTTGAAAGCGATCCTTTCTCCAGAGTTGATCAGGTTGGCGTTGGAAAGCTTATGAAGATGGCTGCAGAGCTTGGTAAAGCTACAAGGCCGGATATAAAACTAGGTATTTGCGGTGAGCATGGTGGAGACCCAAGCTCGGTTGAGTTCTGTCATAATATAGGGTTGAACTATGTATCCTGTTCACCTTACAGGATACCTATAGCCCGGCTGGCTGCAGCTCAGGCAGCAGTTAAAAGTAAAACTCAATCCTGATAATCGGGTTGTCAGGATCAATAATGCCAGGATAGTTTATGACGGTATTTAAGATATTTTAATATATGAGAGGGTATTGCTGTTTATCAAAGAGACAATACCCTCTTTTTAATAGTATTTAAAAAGCATATATACATCTAAAAACATGACTTGTGATGACATAATAAATTATTTATGTTATACTATAAAATGCTCATTTATTCATTGCTGATTCATTAAATTCTGTTGCTCAGATTAAGCAGATTTATATGTGACCCATCAATATTTCAGGGGATTTGTAGAATAGAATTTGCTTTTCATAGACATACGATTAGCATAGGCTGTTAACAATGAAATTTATAATTCCTGATAAGACATGCCCATGGGTAGCTATGCAATTTTTATGTTACTTGAGAAGGATATTGGATATAAATGTGGTATATATAATATAGAAGAATAATGTATAATGCAATGAGGGATGCGGATAGGGTGATAATAAGGGAACAGATTGAGGAAATTGAGAAAAAGACCTTGTCTTCTTTTGCCTGCTTAAGCAGTCAGACAAAAGGGAGACAGCATCCACAGGAAAAATGCCGGCTTCGGACAGAATTTCAACGAGACAGGGACAGGATACTGCACTGTAAGTCTTTCCGGCGTCTTAAACATAAAACTCAGGTCTTTATTGCTCCGGAAGGAGACCATTACAGAACAAGGCTTACTCATACTCTTGAGGTTGCGCAGATTGCACGTACTATATCCAGATCCCTGAGATTAAACGAGGATTTAACCGAAGCAATTGCCTTGGGGCATGATTTAGGTCACACTCCGTTTGGGCACATTGGCGAACGACTGCTTGACAGTATAACCAGCTGTGGATTTAAGCATAGTATTCACAGTCTCAGAGTGGTTGATGTGCTGGAAGGTAAAAACGGGCTTAACCTTACCTGGGAGGTCAGGGACGGAATAGCCAATCATACAATGTCAGGGACTCCTGCAACTCTGGAGGGACAGGTGGTCAATATAAGTGACCGCATAGCGTATATAAACCATGATATAGATGATGCATTGCGCGCCAGGCTCATATCCGAAGAGGACCTGCCAAGGGAATGCAATGAAATCCTGGGGAATACGCACAGTCAACGGATTAACCGAATGATTATGGATGTTATTGAAAACAGTATGGACAGACCCAGGATTGAGATGAGTCCCGAGGTAAGCAGGGTTACCGACAAACTACGCAATTTTATGTTTGAGCGGGTTTATATGCATGATGCAGCAAAAAAAGAAGAAAAGAAAGCAGGTTTTGTACTGAAAAGATTATTTGATTTTTTTATGAAGCATCCCGACAAGCTTCCTGAAGAATATCGTTTAAACATAGATATTTATGGTTTGGAACAGGTGGTTTGTGACTATATTGCAGGTATGACCGACCGCTATGCATTAAGAATGTTTGACGATATTTTCATGCCTTCATCGTGGCGAAGTTCATAGATGTAATGGAAGTAATATATTTGGCAAAAGATGAGAATAATAAATGAAGCTTAAATTGTTAATCAGACAGCGCTGCAGAGCGGGAATTCAGCGTTATATAAGACTTTAGTAGGAGGGATAGATAA
>LFTM01000315.1 GCA_001513505.1 Clostridiales bacterium DTU092
CAGGCATGTCCTTGAACACCGGACCAGTTTCAGCCGTTCCGTCAGGAGCTATATACCTGACGCTATCTGCCACGACTCCTGGTTCGAAATCAATCTGTATTCTTCCATACTTTTCAACTACCACATTTATCCCCCGTTTCTAATAATTTTATTTATGAAATTATCACATAAACCGGCTATAAGGTAAAAACCTGAAGGTTGCTTTTATATCCGTTTCTCCGCCTATATGTTGGATGTAAACCGGTATTCTCCTGAAGCAAGCAACAGAATTCCACGCCCATTCCGGTACTCCTTTATCTGTATATACCGGTGATTAGCCAAAGGCTGCCCATTTTCCTTTATACTGTCCGGATCACTTGCAGGAATATAAACTGTACTCGTACTGTTGGGCGGTATGGAAACCTCCAGAACAAAACGATCCTCTTCCACTGCCCAACTGCATGATATCCTGCCGTACATGGATTCATGCCAGGCACTGACCCATTTCAGATCCCCTACGGGATTTGGTTTAAAAACAATATTCTTAAAACCGGGAGCTTCCGGATCCGGATTGATTCCTGCCAATCCTTTATAAAACCATGCGCTTATATCACTAAACATGTGGTGGTTACGGGATGCATCACCCAGCCATGTTTCCCACAGCGTTGTTGCTCCTTGTGCAATCCAGTAGCCCCAGCCCGGAAAGGTGATCTGAGTTGCCATATCATAAGCCAAATCTACCCGTCCTAAATCAGTAAGTACATTCATAATGTATTTGGCTCCCAGTATGCCGCAGTCAATATGCCTGTCCGTCTTTTCCACCTGCTCTACCAGCAGCGCCAGAACCTTATCCTTCTCATCATCATCTACCAGCCCCTGATAAAGGGCACAGGACAGAGATGTCTGGCTGTCGCTGATAACCTGTCCGGTATCGGGGTTAAAGAACTCCCTGCGGAATGCATTCCTTATTCTTTCAGCAAGCTGAGCATATTTTTCCGCATCACCTTTTTCCCCTATAATGTTTGCGATCTTTGCCAGAATAACGGCATTGACGTAATAATATGCTGTGCTGGTTACCTTTACCGGACATTTATGGTCAGCAGGACCACCGGTTGGAGGGCACCAATCCCCCAGGCCAAACTCCAGAATATCATCTGTTGCCATGGTGCTCATAAAATCCACATACTTTTTCATATTGGGGTACATATCTTCAAGTATGGTTTTATCCCCGCAATACAGATATATATACCAGGGAATAAGTATTATAGCGCTATCCCATGCAGGACCGCTGCCCCAATTATAACCCCATCCGCCTGTAGGAACAATACCGGGCAGTTGTCCGCTTTTTCTCTGCACATCTTTAAAATCCAGCATCCACTTTTCATATGCCGTCATTGGATCAAAGTTTATCAACACCTGTTCGGCGGACAGCTGTGCATCTCCGGTCCAGCCGTTCTTCTCCCTATGGGGACAATCAGTAGGTATACCCATATAGTTTGAAAGGGTAGCCCATCTTGCTGCATGCTGGATTGAATTTAACAACTCGTTTGAACACTCAAATCCGCCTCTGGTTTCAAAATCTGTATGAACCACTCTTCCCCGTACGCTGTCCAAAGTTGGTTTACCCGGGAATCCGGTAACCTGAATATATTGAAAACCGTGATATGTAAATCTGGGTTCCCAGATCTCCATTTCTCCGCCTTTTAAGATATACTTATCGGTCTGGAACTCACCGCTTTTTACAGCACCTTCAATATTTGACGTATCGATATCCCCGTCATCTTTTAACTTCTCAGCATATTTCAGGGTGATAGCAGTTCCCGGTGGACCGCTGACCTTTATCTGAGCCCATCCGGATATATTCTGTCCCAGATCATAAACAAAAACACCGGGTTTTACTTCTTTAACACTTTCAGGAACTATTGTACGGGTAACGCGAATGGGAGTCATCTGCTGTGATTTTAAAACTCCCCCGGGACCGGGTACAACAACCGCATATCCCCATCCACGGTCATCATAACCTTTATCATTCCACCCCGGTTTCTCAAGACGGGCATCATAGAATTCCCCGTTTCTCAACCCATCAAACACAATAGGTCCTGTAGACACCCGCCATTTACGATCGGTAACAATAACGGATTCGCTGCCATCATTAAATCTGACCATTATCTGAAGCATCAGCTTTGGCCGATCTCTCCAGGGAGCTTGCTCGAAGTTCCATACCTCTTTGGTAAAACAGTTATACCAGCCATTCCCGAGAATAACCCCTATAACATTTTCTCCCAGTGTAAAAGCATCGGTCACATCGTACGTATTGTATAATACCCTTTCATCATATCTGGTAAAGGCAGGAGTCAGTACCTCATTGCCTATTTTCCTGCCGTTTATGTACAGTTCGTAATACCCTAAACCGCAGATATATGCTCTTGCTGACACTACTTCCTTGTCGAATGTAACCGCACAGCGAAAAAGAGGGGCAGGTGATGGATCCGTGCCACCGTCATGGGGTGCACCTATCCACTGACCCAGCCAGTCGCTCTGCTTCAGCAACCCCATCTCCCAATAGGCTGTCTCACTCCATGGAGAGGCCTTCCCATCCTTGTCCCACACCTTTACCTTCCAGTAACATCTTTGCCGGGATCCTAATCTCTTCCCTCTATAGAGCACATGAATGGATTGCTCCGAATTAATCACACCAGAGTCCCATATATCACCTGTATCCTTATCCAGCAGTTCCTTACTGCTTGCCACAAGAATACGAAAGCCAGTCTGACGCTGTCCTCTTTCCTTTGAAAACATAACCCAGCTAAGCCGGGGATTGGACGTTTCCACGCCCAACGGATTCCGTAAATAATTGCACCTTAGCCTCCCCACCGTCACCGCAGCAGTCATAATATTCTCCTCTTTCATTTATATAATACCTTCTATTCTCTGGTTGCACAGATTCTATCCAGTTTCAAATAATATATTCGATTTAACATGGAAATATCCTTCAATCAATAGAAAGTTGATGCTGACATAGCACACTCTCCCGCCAGTATATCGCCGTATGGAAAACATTTGCAGCGGTTGAATAAAAACCG
>LFTM01000026.1 GCA_001513505.1 Clostridiales bacterium DTU092
AAAGGTATTGACCAACGTTTGTTGAGGAATATAATGCGTTTTGACTGGGTGAGTCAGGCAAAACCCTCCCGTTATCCGGAAGGCCTGGAACCGAAAGAAATACCCGGTATGGGAAAAGCTGTCGACTTGTTCTTTAAGGATGAGGACAATGTGCTGAAATATTTACCTCATCTTAAAGACTATACATCCAGGCAGATATCCCGTATGGCGCATATAGAGGTGTTTGAGTATGATATTCTAGAAGGGATATCAGCAGGCAGATATCTGCCGAAAACCACCTATGTATTATTTGATTACAATATTGACAATAAGATTTTCCGCAAAAGCAGGTATTATACAATTACGTTGCCGTAAACATAATAGTCTGATAATATTTGCAGGTGGAAAGTTAATAAATATTAGTTTTTAATAAAAAGAAAAAATTAATCTTGACAATTGCATGTATATCTGTATACAATTATACGCAAATGCAAGGAGACATAATAGATTCCTTCAAAATTTGTGGCAGATGGAATAAATTGTCGTAAGGTGCAACGGGTGTAAACAGAGACGGAATTTAAGGATGAACAGGAATGTGGTATAGTCTGGCAGAGTTTGACCGGCCCGCTTTTGAGCTTTGGGAGAAGGAGAGGATATGCAGGGCAAAAGATGGTTTCCTGCACTGGCGTGTGTTTCCTTCTGCGAAAGGGGAAATCCGCTTCTGAATGAAGTGGAGAATGGTCGTCAACTGAAAGGAGGAGTTAACAATATGTTAGAGTTTAGTAAGAGGACTAATACACTGGAACAGTCAGTTTACAGGTATTCCCTTCAGGATGTAAAGGAGCCAAATTTATACAGGCATCTTTTTCCATATGATTCTATACCAAGGGTACCGTTTAACCATCGGCTTGTGCCCATGTATGTACCTGATGAAATATGGATAACCGATACTACCTTCAGAGACGGGCAGCAGGCCCGGGCACCTTTTACCGTTAAACAGATTGTGGATCTGTTTGATCTGCTTCACAGGTTATCCGGTCCCAATGGTGTTATACGGCAGAGCGAGTTCTTTTTATATACTGACAAGGATAAGGAAGCGGTACGCAAGTGTATGGAGAGAGGCTATGAATTTCCTGAAGTCACCAGTTGGATCAGGGCTTCTAAAAAGGACTTCGAGTTAGTCAGGTCCATGGGAGTTAAAGAGACAGGTATTCTGGTAAGCTGTTCAGACTACCATATTTTCAAGAAGCTGAACAAAACGAGAAAAGAAGCAATGGAGATGTATCTGTCGGTTGTAAAAATGGCTCTTGAATATGATATACGTCCCCGTTGTCATTTTGAGGACATCACACGGGCGGACTTTTACGGTTTTGTAGTGCCCTTTGCCACTGAGCTTAAAAAACTGATGGAGGAGACCGGTATACCCATTAAGATCCGTGCATGCGATACAATGGGATACGGTATATCCTATCCGGGGGTTGCTCTGCCCAGAAGTGTCCCGGGAATAATCTACGGATTAAGACACTTTGCCGGATTCCCCAGCGAGCTTCTGGAATGGCATGGACACAATGATTTCTACAAGGTAGTTACCAATTCAGCTACAGCCTGGCTGTACGGTGCATCGGGAGTCAACTGTTCACTTCTCGGCATAGGTGAACGCACTGGTAACTGCCCTCTGGAAGCTATGGTAGTTGAATATGTATCCCTGCGTGGTGATACTAACGGCATGGACTTGTCGGTCATCACCGAGATAGCTGAATATTTCGAGAAAGAGATCGGTTATGAGATACCCCCAAATACACCTTTTGTGGGCAGAAACTTTAACGTAACCCAGGCTGGGATCCACGCTGACGGTCTGCTTAAGGACGAAGAGATATATAACATATTTGATACGGGAAAGATACTTAACCGTCCGCCTAAAGTAGCAGTGGGACAGCATTCGGGTCTGGCGGGTCTTGCACACTGGATCAATTCATATTTCGGACTAAAGGGTGACAAAGCTGTAGATAAAAAAGATCCAATAGTTGTCAGTCTTAAGGAAATGGTAGATAAGGAATATGCAGGCGGAAGAACAACCGTTATGTCCGATGGCGAATTGGAGGCAATGATAAAACAGATAGATCCTGAATTTGCTGAAAAGATTTGAAGATGCGGCGCTGCTGAAGAGTATGCTGCTGTATATAGAGTATAAAAGGGGGAATATATGTGATAGAATTTCGTTCGCCCAGGCCGGAAGAAATAGGCGAGGTAGTTGATTTAATTAACTATGTATTTAGGGTTTCGAGCGGTATGGAGCCGACTATGGGACGGCAGTTCCCAACCCTGCTTTGTCCTGACAATGCGTCGAACATCTATGTGGCCGTTGATGACGGGAAAATAATAGCCAATATAGCGATAAAAAAGAACACCGGGATAGTATACGGGCACAAGATAAGCATGGCCAGCATGGGTGCGGTATGTACTCATCCCGATTATCGGGGAAAGGGGATCGGGACTCAGCTTTTAAATAAGGTGTTTGACCGCTTAAATGAGGAAAAGGTGGGTATAGTTACCATATCCGGGACCCGTGGTTTGTACAGGAGAAACAAGTGTGTTGAAGCCGGAGGTATTAACACTTATGTTCTGAATCGGGAAAAGTATTCGTATCGGGATTTGGATGGAACGGGATATAAAATCTCACAGCATATTGATGATACCGGCGTATTGTTTGATATATACCAGCGCGAACCGGTCAGATACCAGCGCACACGAAGTGAATTTCCTGTGCTGTTAAAGGCCGTGCCTATGGTTCATCCTCCTGTAGATGCATTGACAACGGTTTTGGCATATTCAGAAGGAAAGGATGGAGCCGGGCTTGCATATTTGATAGGATTTGAAGATAAGCCCGGTGTATTTAAAGTGGTTGAGTATGCCGGAGAAAGGCTGGCAGCTGCATGGCTTGCCGGTAAACTGCTTGATGACGCTGGTATGAACGAGATAATATTTGAGGTTCCCACATACGATACAGTGTTTTCTTCTATATTAGATTCTACAGGCAAAAAGGGCGAACTGTCATATTATCCCTCTACTACCGTTCGGGTTGTAAACATAGAGAGCTTGTGGAGTGAGATACAAAATATAATTGATGAAATGTGGGGTGACGGCAAACCGCCTTTTGCAATAGAGGATTTGCCGGAGAATGTATGCCATGATGATCTGGAAACTTTGACAAGGTTTTTATTTGCTGATGTTGACCGGCTTTCCTGTGGTAAACCGTGGGATAGGGTTTTTCCAATTCCACTGCCGTGGCCTAATGGTTTAAACTATATATAGGACTGAAGCGTGTGCAAAAGGGCTTAAAGCCCTTT
>LFTM01000151.1 GCA_001513505.1 Clostridiales bacterium DTU092
AGCAGGAACAGGCTATATTACTTCTTAACCGGAGGGGATATGCTAATTTTGTTTCCTGCAGATCATGCGGATTTGTTCTAAAGTGCAGAAATTGCGATATATCTCTTACCTATCATGCATATGACAGGATGCTTAAGTGTCACTACTGCGGGCAAAGCTATTCGTATCCATCTTTATGCCCAAAATGTAAAAGCAGATATATTAAGCATTTTGGTATCGGTACTCAGCGGGCTGAAGAGGATTTGAAAAAATTGTTTCCGGATGCCCGTATTGTTCGTATGGATATGGACACCACTTCAGGCAAAGGTGCTCATGAACGGATATTGAGGAGTTTCAGGGAGGGGGAATATGATTTCCTGTTAGGTACCCAAATGATAGCAAAAGGTTTAGACTTTCCAAGAGTAACGCTTGTAGGCGTGCTAGCGGCTGATACGGCATTAAATTTGCCCGACTATCGCAGTTGTGAAAAGACATTCCAACTTATAACTCAGGTGTCCGGCCGTACGGGGAGAGGAGAAAGGGGAGGGAAGGTTATAATACAGTCCTACCAACCCCACCATTATGCAATACAGTTTGCATCAGAGCATGATTATTTTGGCTTTTACGACAAAGAGATTAGGATACGAAGGCGGTTTAATTATCCGCCTTTTTCCCATATAATAAGAATATTGGTGCTGGGTGAGACGGAAGACCAGCTGATAAAGCTGATAAAAGATTCCGAAAACTGGATTCGGCAAAGAATAGATCAAAGTCAGGTGCTGAAACAGGGATTAATTGACATGGGAGCTTATCCGGCTCCTATAGAGAAAATTAAACGAAATTACCGTTGGCAAATTCTTATACGGATAAAAACCGATGCAATATTCAAACAGGCATATCATCATCTGCTGGATGAATGTCTGGAAATGTTTACTGATATTCAAGAAACGGTTATAATAGATTTTTGTCCGATAAGTTTATTATAGAGAGGAATGAAAGGAAAATGGCGATAAGGAGAATAATGAAATATGGCGAAGACGATGTTTTGCATAAAAAATCAAGACCGGTAGAGAAGATAGACAAGAGAATACTTGATTTACTGGATGATATGGCAGAGACTATGAGGGCAGCTGATGGAGTAGGATTGGCTGCTCCCCAGGTAGGTATATTGAGAAGAGTAGTGGTAATTGATGTGGGTGACGGCCTCATTGAGCTAATAAACCCCGAGATTATAGAAACCTCAGGACAGCAGCAAGGGCCTGAGGGCTGCTTAAGTATTCCCGGAGTATCCGGGGAAGTGATAAGACCTGAGCGGGTAAAAGTTAGAGCTCTCAACCGGAATGGAGAAAGCTTTGAGATTGATGCTACCGATTTGCTTGCCCGTGCGCTGTGCCATGAAATTGATCATCTTGACGGGATACTCTTTATTGAGAGAGCTATTCCGGATACACTGGAGGGTAAATAATGTTGAGAGTGGTTTTTATGGGTACACCTGAATTTGCCTTACCATCGCTGGAAGCCGTACTGCGCAGCGGTCACAAGATTGTTGGTGTAGTCACGCAGCCGGATCGTCCCAAAGGACGTGGTAAGAAACTTACTCCTCCTCCGGTAAAAGTATGGGCTTTGGAAAGAGATCTTACGGTTTTCCAGCCCGAAAAGGTAAAGAATCCGGAATTTATTACATTATTAAGAGAACTGGCACCGGACATCATTATTACCGCCGCTTTCGGCCAAATCCTGCCCAAAGATATACTTGATATTCCACCTTTGGGTTGTATTAACGTACATGCATCCCTGTTGCCCAAATACCGGGGGGCATCGCCTATTCAGCAGGCACTGATTGACGGAGAAACCAGAACAGGTATTACGATTATGTACATGGATGAAGGCATGGATACAGGGGATATTATCCTGCAGAACAGCACGGACATCCATCCGGAAGAAAGAGCGGATGAACTTCATGACCGACTGGCTGTCCTGGGTGGGCAGACATTGAGGGAGGCTTTAAAACTTTTTAAGGACGGCAGGCCTGACGGACGTCCCCAGGAGCATGATAAGGCAACATACTGTAAAAAAATAGATAAGTCTATGGGGAAAATAGACTGGGCTGAAAGCGCCGTTCGGATAAAAAACCTAGTCAGAGGACTTACACCATGGCCTGGTACATTTACTTTTTACGAGCAGCAGCGTATAAAAGTATGGAAGATAAAGGAATGGGAATACTCTAAATCAAAAGCCCATATTCCCGGACAGGTGGTAGTTGCTGATGAAAATCAGGGATTGGTAGTGGCATGTGGTGATGGTTTTGCCAGACTTACAGTGATACAGGGAGAGGGTAAGAAACCAATGGATGATATCGAATTCTTAAGAGGAAATCCCATTCCTGTAGGGACGGTATTTGGAACTTAAAGGCGTGGGATAAGCTGTAATTTAATACGAACAGAATGCTTGGTGATAATGTATGCAACGGAAATCCGACTTTGCAAGGGAAACGGCACTGAAGGTATTAAAAGAAGTAAACCATGATGGTAAATATGCAAATATTAGTTTAAAGCACCACTTAAGGGGAAAGAGAATAGATGACAAAGACGCGGCTTTTGCCACACATTTGATATATGGTACGCTGGAAAGACAGATTACCATCGATTGGATTTTGGAGAAGTTTTGCAGGTTGAAAAGAGCTAACCCCTGGGTGCTTAATATCTTGAGGATGGGCTGTTATCAGATTTTCCATATGGATAGAGTGCCGGATTCAGCAGTCTGTAATGAATCGGTAATATTATGTAAGAAATATGCAGGCCCGGCATTGGCTGGCTTTGTAAACGGTGTACTGAGGAATATAGTGAGAAATAAGAATAGAATTAAACTTCCATCAAAAGAAAAAAATCCTATAGAATATTTACAACTGACCTACAGCTACCCGGTCTGGCTGGTGGAGAAATGGGTACAGGACTACGGTTTCACTACAGCCGAGATGATGCTTATGCCGGTGCGGGAGAATAATTATATTACTGTTAGAGTAAACAGGAACAGGATAACAAGAGAAAAGCTTAAGGAGAAATTAAAAGTTTCGGGAATTGACCCGGAAGACGGATTGTTTATGCGGGATGAGGCATTAAGAGTGTATTCAGCCCGGGATATTGAGAACAACAGGCTGTATAAAGAGGGTCTTTTGACTGTTCAGGGAGAAAGTTCGATGCTTGTGGTGCATTTGCTGGATCCAAAAGAAGGTGAGACAATTCTTGATGCATGCAGCGCTCCGGGCGGAAAAGCTACTCATATTGCCGAACGTATGGGAAACAGAGGGAAAATAATAGCATGGGATATTCATTCTCAGCGAATAGATCTGTTAAAACGTAATATTGACAGAATGGGTGCTTCCATAATTAATCCTCAGTTGCATAATGCGTGTAATTATATGCCCAATTTTAATGAAAAGTTTGATCGGGTTTTAATTGATGCTCCCTGCAGCGGATGGGGAGTTATTTACAAAAAGCCTGATATAAAGAACCGTGTGGACAGGAGCAGCTTAACTGATCTATATGATGTTCAGCACAGGATTATCTCAACCTGTGCTCATTATGTTAAAGCAGGAGGAGTGCTGGTATATAGTACGTGTACCATGAATATAGAAGAGAATCAAAGGATCATTGAAAGGTTCCTGAACGATAACTCAATGTTTGAACTGGATGATTTTATTGATTTATTGCCTGAGAAATTGAATGATTCAATAATTAAACCTGGAATGATTCAACTCATTCCTTCAAGAGATGGCGTTGACGGCTTCTTTATTGCAAGGTTAAAAAGGACGGGATAATAATGATTGAAAAACCGGATATGCTGGATTTTTCTCTGGAAGAAGTTGAGCAGGCTGTACAGCGGCTGGGACAGCCTGGTTACCGTGCAAAACAAATTTTAAAATGGCTTCACAAAGGAGTAAGTCATTTTGATGAGATGACAGACCTTCCACAGGCCTTCCGTCAATCTTTAAATGAACAGTTCCAAATAGGCAGGATTCAAATTCTTGAGCGGCATCATTCAAACACAGGCGACGCAATAAAATATTTGTTTTTACTATCGGATCATAATATAATAGAGTGTGTTGTTATGCGCTATAAATATGGCAATACATTGTGTTTGTCTACTCAGGTGGGGTGCAGGATGGGCTGTAGATTCTGCGCTTCAACCATTAATGGGCTGGTACGTAATTTATCTGCCGGTGAAATGATGAGCCAGGTGATAGAGGTAAACAGAGAGCTTGAAGAAAACGGTGAGCGCAGGATTGGGAATCTTGTGTTAATGGGTACCGGTGAACCATTGGATAATTACAGTAATACAGTGAAATTCATTAAAATGGTTCATTATCCAATGGGGATTAATATGAGTTACCGAAATATAACGTTATCAACATGCGGCCTTGCTCCGCGAATGATTGAGCTTGCTGATGAGGGTTTACCGGTGACATTATCAGTTTCCTTACATGCCCCAAACGACAAACTTAGAAGATTCATTATGCCTGCTGCATCCGTTTATCCAATTATTGACGTTATTGAAGCCAGCCGGTATTATTATGAAAAGACTGGAAGACGAATAACATTTGAATATATATTGATTAAGGATTTAAATGACCGGAAGGAACATGCCGAAGAATTGGCCGAATTGATAAAGGGGTTTCCGAGTCATGTGAATATTATTCCGGCCAATGAGGTTTCAGGTTTAGATTTTAGAAGGAGTCCGGAAAGGACGATACAAAGATTTATCCGGGAGCTGGAATCCCGTGGTGTGGTGGTCACACGGAGAAGAGAACTTGGGCTTGATATTGAAGGTGCCTGCGGACAGCTAAGGAGAAGCCGTCTTACCGGACGCAGAAATCAGCGTTATGAGAGGTGAGAGTATGGAGTGGATTTTTTCAGCTTACAGCCATCCCGGCAAGGTAAGAAAAACCAATGAGGACTATTTTTATGTGCCGACAGAACAAGCGGCTGTAAAGAATCTGATAATGGTGGCTGACGGGATGGGAGGCCATAATGCAGGCGACATTGCGAGTCGCATGGTGGTTGAATCCATACTTGAACATTATGCCGAAAATGCAGATAAAATCACCTCTTTGGAGCAGGCAAAGGCTTTGCTTATGAACTCCATTCAAAATGCAAATGAAAAAGTCTATCGCATGTCTGCTACACGTGAGGAGTACGAGGGGATGGGCACTACTCTTACCCTTGCGTATTTTTATGATAATAGGGCATGCATCGGTCATGTTGGAGACAGTTGTGCCTACCTGATCCGTGACAGGGGTGTGAGCAAGATAACCCGGGATCATTCTCTGGTACAGGAGCTCCTGGAAAATGGAAGTATTACCCAGGATGAGGTTAGCAATCATCCCCAGAAGAATATCATTACACGGGCATTAGGAACAAATGAATCTGTAAATGTGGATTATTACGAGATAACCTTACAGGAAAATGATATTATACTTTTGTGTACTGATGGTTTGGTTAATCATGTTGATATAGCTGACAACATAGAAATATTTTATTCCCTTGATTTATTGGATGAAATTACTTTGACTTTAGGTAAGAAGGCACTTGATGGCGGGGGAATCGATAATGTGACTGTCGTTGTGGCCAAATACTCCTGTACAGCGGAAAAGAGGTGAAGTCTTTGCTAGGGAGGATATTAGGTGAACGATACGAACTCGAAGAAAAAATCGGCAGCGGGGGTATGGCCATTGTTTATAAAGCAAAGTGTCATCTGCTGAGGAGACATGTCGCTGTTAAGATATTACGGCCTGAACTGGTAGAGGATGAGAATTTTGTAACCCGTTTTAAAAGAGAATCCCTGGCAGCTGCTAGTCTTTCCCATCCAAATATTGTAAATATATACGATGTTGGGGAAGAAAATGGGATATACTATATAGTTATGGAATATATCCGAGGTAAGACTCTTAAAGAGTATATAAAAGAAAAAAGAAAGCTCGAATGGGAAGAAGCAGTTCGTATCGCATTGCAAATTTGTTCTGCATTAAAACATGCTCATAAAAACGGTATTGTACATCGTGATATAAAGCCTCAAAATATACTGGTAAGTGAAGATGGTACCATAAAGGTTGCGGATTTTGGCATAGCACGGGCTGTTTCTTCTGCGACAGTAACTGTCGCTGGTGCCAATGTAATGGGATCGGTGCATTATTTTTCACCCGAGCAGGCTCGCGGTGGATATGTGGATGCAAAATCCGACCTGTATTCACTGGGAATAGTGCTGTATGAAATGGTAACAGGTAGTGTTCCTTTTGAAGGAGATACTGCTATTTCGGTGGCTTTGAAACATATTCAGGAACAGGCTAAACCTCCATGTGAGTTAAATCCGGATATACCCAGGAGCTTAAACGATGTTATTGAAAAATCTACTGAAAAGGAGCAGAGTAAGCGCTATCAAACTGCAGGAGAAATGCTCAAGGATCTTCAGCGTGTACTTAGAGAACCTGAGGGCAGCTTTGTTATTCGCAATATAGATAGTGATTTGCCTACGCAGGTATTAGAACCTGTTAAAACTGATGGGAATCCAAATGCAAAACCGGTTGGAAAAAAGCGATCTGTGTGGCTTAAATTGGTATTGTTTATTCTTCCCATGGTGCTTTTATTCATGTTAATATCATATTTAGGAAAGCAGATATATAACAATCATTTTGTATCGGAAGATGTTGAGGTCCCGCAATTGATAGGACTTTATGAAGACGAAGCCACCAGAATATTACATGAAAGAAACTTGACATTAAGCGTTCTGGAGAGAAAGCACAGTGAAGAGGATGAAGGGCGTATAATATATCAGGATCCTGCCGAAGGAATAAAGATTAAACCATACTCCATTGTCAAGGTAATAGTCAGTCTGGGTCCGGAAACGGTTGCCGTTCCCAACGTAATTGGTTTCACACAGCGTGAGGCGGAAATAGCTATTGAAAATGCCGGTCTTAAACTGGGACAACCCGAATATATAGACAGCGATTTACCGAAGGGAACGGTAGTGCGACAGAGTATAGAGCCTGACACTGAAGTTGTGGATGGTACGGAAATTGTACTTGTAATAAGCAAAGGTCCGAAAATAGAGCTGGTTGAGGTAGGTGAATATATAGGACTTAGGGAAGATATTGCCAGACAGCTGATAGAAAATGAAAATTTATCTGTAGGCAAGGTTACGAGGGAATACAACGATGAATATAATGAAGGGCTAGTGTTTAAGCAAAATCCGAACTATGCTGATACCGTTGAGAAGGGAACTAAGGTAGATCTATGGGTGAGTCTCGGACCTATGCCAATGTATCCAAAGATCTTGGAGATACAACTTCCTGACTATCAAGAACATGAGGACGAAGAACAATCCGGTGAAGATATTATGGTACGCGTTACGGTGAAAAAAGCCGATAACAATCAGTCTGTTTATGACAGGATGCACTCTGTCGCCGAAGGCGTAGTAAATGTCGAGTTGAAAGACAGGGGAGTAATTAAGTACAATATATATATAGATGATGTGTTAGTAAACGAGATTACGGTAGATTTTATAAAGAAGGAAGGTGCCTCTTGATCGGAAAGGGTATTATAATAAAGGGAATTGGCGGGTTCTATGATGTCATGCTGGATGATGACATCTTAAGGTGTACTCCAAGGGGAAAATTTCGTAAAGACGGCATTATACCTATGGTAGGAGACAGGGTTGAGGTCAATACAAGGGACGCTGTTGTGGAAAACATTTTACCGCGGAAAAACCAGTTTAATCGTCCTCTGGTAGCAAATATTGACTATCTTGGTATAGTTGTCTCTGTAAAGAAACCTCAACCCGATCTGCTTCTTGTAGATAAGCTTATACTAAGTGCTGCTGTAAATTCTGTCAAATCCATGATCATTATAAATAAAATTGATCTGGCAGAATCTCAGACAGAAATTGAATCAATTAAAGAGGAATATAAAATATCGGGATGTACTGTTTTCACTATTTCATGTAAAGAAGGTACCGGCATTGATGAGTTAATGAACGAATTGGGAAGGGGAATAACCGTTTTTGCAGGCCAGTCCGGGGTAGGCAAATCATCTCTTATTAATTGCCTGCATCCTTATCAGAAACAGGAGGTAGGAGATATAAGTAAAAAAGCCAAAAGAGGCAGGCATACTACGCGAAATGTTGAGCTTCTTGTGTTGCCGGATGGAAGAATGATAGTTGATACTCCGGGTTTCAGTGCTATGAACGTTAATTCAATATTGCCCGAGGAAGTGCAGAATTATTACAATGAATTTATTCCGTATATCCACGAATGTAAATTTTTAGGATGCTTGCATAATAAAGAACCTGATTGTGCAGTAAAGAACGCTGTACAACGGGGAAAGCTGCCTGTCGGGCGATATGAACGCTATATTCGCATTCTTGAGATGCTCGATCAGGAAAGGTGGTGGCAGCGGTGGTAAAGATTGCCCCTTCAATTCTGTCAGCAGACTTTGCAAAATTAGGTGAGGAAGTAAAAAAGCTGCACAATGGAGGAGCTGACATTATCCATATAGATGTGATGGATGGCCATTATGTTCCCAATATAACTATCGGACCTATGGTGGTTCGTGCCATCCGGGGTTATACAGATCTGCCCTTTGATGTACATCTGATGATGGACAATCCATTAGATTTTGTTGACGCTTACATACAAGCCGGAGCCAGCAGTATAACTGTTCATGCAGAGGTGCTGCCCCACCTGCATAGAGCATTGCATTATATAAAGAGTGTTGGTGCAAAAGCTGCTGTGGCGCTTAATCCTTCAACACCGCTTAACGTAATTGAATATGTTATGGAAGATTTGGATATGGTCCTTATAATGACGGTAAATCCGGGTTTTGGCGGACAGAAATTTATTCCGGCAATGATGGAAAAAATACGAAAGCTGGCTGATATCAGAAACAAATCAGGCTTAAGTTTTCCTATACAGGTGGACGGCGGTATTGGGCCGGACAATATAAAACACATAGTACAGGCTGGAGCGGATATAATAGTAGCCGGCTCTGCAGTATTCAAATCTGATGACGTAGGTGCTGCAATCAGAGCTATGAAGAAAGAGGCACTGCAATGAAGGTTCTTATTATTGCCAATGGGGATATAGGAGACAGCCGGAAGGTAAAAGATGTACTTCCGGCGGCAGATTATGTTATCTGCGCCGATGGCGGGTTACGTCATGCTAAGGAGCTGGGACTGGTTCCTGATTTGATACTGGGGGATTTTGATTCTCTTGCTCATGGTGTTCTGGAGGAATATAGAACAGCAGGAGTTCCAATCAGGAAGTATCCGCAGGATAAGGATAAAACTGATACTCAAATAGCTGTGGATATCGCCATAGATATGGGGGCTACCCATGTGTATTTACTGGGAGCATTTGGAAGCCGTTGGGACCATTCATATGCAAATATGATGATGTTGTACAGGTTGGCAAAAAGAAACATAGAGGCCTGGATACTGGATGCTCATAACATTGTTATGGTTTCAAACGGAGTTGTAAGAATAAAGGGACAGGCCGGTCAGTTCATATCTTTGTTGCCTTTAGGTGAAGATGTTCATATCATATCTACTCAAGGTTTGAAATATCCAATTATTGATAAATGGCTCCCCCTTGACTTTCCTTATGGTATAAGCAATGTTTTTGTTCAACCTTATGCCGAAATTCAAATTGGTGAAGGCTGGCTGATTATTGTCAAGGCCAGTGATTAAGTCCTGTCTTTTGTAACCTATGTTAATCACCCGGCATATAATGTACAAAGGCCAACAGGCAATAAGGAAGTGGAGCCATTGATTACCCGGTTTTATCGTTCAAGAAGGAAGAAGTCACAAACGATACTTGGTATCCTGTTTATTATAGCAGGAGGGCTTTTGATTATAATATGGATACCGTTATGGATGTGGGTATTTATAC
>LFTM01000225.1 GCA_001513505.1 Clostridiales bacterium DTU092
AAACTCTTCTTTCCCATCGGCCACACTGCAAATAGACACAAGGCGATACATATCGCTCATCTCAACCTGAATACCGGCATCCCTTAATAGCATCTCTGCCTGATATCCTGTAACGCCCAGAGTACGTACATCAATGGTCAGGCGGGTAGGGTCTGTTGCAGCTACCTCCTCCCATCCACCATAGTCGTCAAGCGTTAGTATCCCGTACTGCTTTTTTAGCTTTCTTTTTAATTCCCGCACCTGCAGGATAAGACGTTGAAAAAGCTCTTCCCCTCTGACCTCCATACATGCCCGTGCCCAGTCAAGAGAAGCCATAATCAAATATGACGGGCTACTGGTTTGTAGCATGGCAAGAATCTGGGAAACCCTTTTCGGATCTATCCGTTCTCCTTTAACATGAAGATAGGCAGCCTGAGTAAAAGCCGGAAGAGTCTTGTGAGCACTTTGCACCCACATATCCGCACCTATTTCTCCGGATGACGGCGGCAGATCGGGATGAAAAATAAAATGTGCACCATGGGCTTCATCAACCAGCAGCAGTTTTCCCCTTTCATGCACAAGTTCTTCGATCTCGCGAATATGGCCGCACATACCGTAATAGTTTGGATGGATCATAAGCAGGCCCGCAACGTCAGGATTTTTGTCCAAGGCATCACGAACCTGCTGGACCGTTATTTGAGTTGCCAAGAGATTATCATCATCGTATTCAGTTTGAATATACACGGGTTGAACATCAGCCATAACAAGAGCAGACCACACCGATCTATGGCTGTTTCTTGGAATGATAAGCCGATCCCCCGGTTTGCATGCCGCCATAATCATTGTATGAATTCCGGCGGTGGAACCGTTGACAAGAAAAAAAGTGTGGTGAGATTGGAATGCCCTGGATGCCATAAGCTGAGCCTCGGCAATAATCCCTGCCGGCTGGTATAGATTATCCATACCCGGTATCTCGGTAACATCCATAGCAGCAAGGTTATCCAAAAATTCCCGGGGAAACCCCCTCCCACCTTTGTGGCCAGGCATATGTAAAGGAATTATGTTTTTTTTTGTATATTGTAAAAGCGCTTCCAGCAGAGGTGCTTTTATTTCCATGAAATTCAT
>LFTM01000122.1 GCA_001513505.1 Clostridiales bacterium DTU092
GAACTACAATACGAATGCTGTTTTCAGTTTTTGGTTTTTTGATTATTATTTCTTTGTTTACCCGTTGAATAGTACGACGAACTATACAAGTACCTTCCTGAAAATTTATATCCTCCCATTTCAAAGCACATATTTCACCTAACCGCATGCCTGTGTATATAGCCAGCATAACATGAAGAAAAATAGGTGTATCACTGAATATTTCTTCAGCTTTTTTTATGTTTTCTTTGTTCCACACTTTTATTTCTATTTTATGCTTTTTAGGTGGATCAACCGCATCGCAAGGATTTTTGCTTATATATTGCCACTTGACAGCGTGTTTAAGCGCATTACGTAACAATCTATGATGATAGTTTATTGTAGTATCTGAAAGTTGTTTTTCATCTTTAAGAGCGTTATAATAACGCTGAATTATAGCTGGATTGAGTTTAATAAGTTCAATATGGCCCAGAATAGGCTTGAAATACAGCCTTATAATTTCACTAAACGATTTGTATGTCTTTGGAGCTAGTTTAGGTTTGCAGTATACCTCTAACCATTCATCAAGAAACTGACTTAATGTAATTTTTTTAGGTTCAAAGTACTCGCCCTTCTCTATTTTTGCGATTATGTCTGCCAGGGCTTTTTCGGCTTCCTTTTTTGTTTTAAAACCGCTGTACCATTTTTGTTTGCGTTTGCCATATTCATCACGGCCGACATCGACCACAATACTGTAAGTGGATCCCCTTTTACGTATGTGGCCGCGCACTATTATCGCCTCCTTTTTTATGCATATCCATAAAGTGTTTTGAATTTCAGCTATTGTTTTAAAGGATATTAATGATATGTTATTCTGAGTTTTCCGAATTTTTAAATTTGTTTATTTTATACTCTACCAACTCTTCATTAACCTGTAATACATTTGCGATATAGCATATTGGTTCAAGGATCATTTCTTTAATAACGTCATTATCAATTAAGAGGTCCGCTGCAAATTTATTGGCTTCCCGTTCGTATATGCCGATTGGAAATAATGTGTATTCTCTGATAAAACAAATCGGTTCAGATGAATGCAGGACGGCATGTCCAAGTTCATGAGCTAATAGAATCCGCTGACTGTATTCGTCAAGCGTGCTGTTGACAACTATGAATTTATTATTTAGGATTTTTATGTAATACCCCTTGGTATGGGGTGAGTACTGTTTGTAAATGACGTGTATGTTGAGATGTTTTGCAAGTTTTATTGGATCTCTTGTTTCATATTTTTGTACGAGGTGCTTCACTCTGGCATGAATGTTTTTCCTCATGTGAAGCCCTCCTCTATTCGGTTTTTTCATTCTTCTTTCTTCCGTATTTTTTCTTGTTCATATCTTTTGCTTTCCAGAACAACTCAGAAATGTCTCTGAATAGCTTTTCTTTGTCCTCTTCGGCGACTTCATCGTTCATAAAGAAGATGCCGGCCTGCCTGATAAAATCATCGTATTGCATAAGGTCCCGTTTTGTAATTTTGTGTTTTTCTGTATATTCTTTAGGGATGTATGGGTTGCAAATGTTTGTGCGACCCAATAAGTAATCTAAGCTACAATTAAAAAAATCTGCTAATTTAATTTTGATTTCATCGCTAGGAATACGTTGGTTGGTTTCGTATTGAGATAAAATGGAAAGAACTATGGGCTTGGGAGAATCCGGCTAACCAGATAGGTGTTATTTATCCAAGAGAAGTTTTTGCCGCTTATCAAACATATGGAGATGGGCGGGGTGTTCCTATTCTCTTCTTAAATTCAAAAGGACAGTTAACTTATGGGGCAATTGATACCATAGGACCTTACTTTGACGACTTTAACGTGTATCATGCATTTTTCACAGGAATAGGAAAGTATCCATATGGAAGAGAGTACATTAATGTTGCATGGCATATAACATTTAAATTTAGAAGAACAGAAAATGTTTATACAGCTACGGGTAGATATTGGGGAAGAGTGGCAGCTGGCATGCGTGTGGCTTGTTTAGATACTACTGAGTTTTATAAGAGCGGGTCCGGTCAAAAAAATCCGCATTGGAAGGCAATAAATTATGTTGAAAGAAGTACGGACCGGGCTTGGATTAAAGTAACAGGAGACGGTGTAAATTACGGATTTGTGGATATAGGATTGGATCATGGTTCTAGTCCGAGCTCAATATCGATGTACGGAACGTGGTAGAATAAAGAAAAGCAGGCGAGTTTAGAATTCGCCTGCTTTTTATCATTTTTGGAGAATCATATCTGGTTGTTAATCTTTATCAAAATATCTTCAAATTCATTTTCTTCTTCTATATTTATGCCGGTTACTGTTATTCCAATATCATCTTTTATCCAGTATGCATGTATCATTGATTTAATCCAACTAGGCTCAAAGGGACTACCATCTAAAAACTCTGTGTATGGCCCTCCTATTAGTGTATATACATCTTCCGATAGTTTAAAAGGGTAATCATAAATGGGATTATCTTTATTGTCCAGGGAAAGTTTCAAATGCTCTTCGAAAGTTTCTATTGCGTCTTTGGAAGGTGCAAATTCTCTGACCATAATAACCTTCTTTCTATCTGCGTCAATCCAGTACTGACCTACAGAAATCTTGCCTTCTTCAAGGTTGGTGTCGGCAAAATAGTTTCCAGTTGTTTCATAGGTATAGGACAATTCATTAGGGAGTTGAATGAGCTTATCTCCGTAGAGTTCAACGGCTTTTTCTCTAGAGATATAGTCATATTCATTTTGAGACATTAATAGTTCTTCAATTTCTTTAATATTTTGTGATTTGTGCTCTATGGCTGGAGCGACTATTTCTTCTTCGTTGTCACTATCAATTATTTGGTCAAGCGGCGTATTTTCCGAGCTTGCGCTTGCATTTTTGAATATGGGCGGTTCTTTGTCATTAAACCAAAGGACATAACCAATTGCAAATCCTATGAACAAAAAAACTAGGACAAAAGAGAGGATTCTTTTCATCCAAGCTCACTCCTCTAAAGGATATTAGGCTTGATTATCAGTATCATAATACTATAATTTTTTCCAGAAAACAACTTACTAAAAAATCAATGGATCGTGATTGTTTTATTTTTGTTTGCAAACATTTTGCAAACGTAGCAGACCAAAAATGATACAAAGACACAATAAGAAACAATACTAATAACCCTAAAAAACGTTGATATTTCGGCGTTTTTTTGGAATAGATATAAACAGATAATAAAAAGTAAAAATATCTTTATGGGTTTCCTAAACCGGGTGTCGGGGGTTCGAATCCCTCCGGGTGTACCAGAAAACCCGGTCGTATCAATAGTTTGAACGACCGGGTTTATTTTTATTTTCCATGTATTGTTATCTTATCGACACTTAGTTGACAAAAATAAAAAAGCATGAAACATACATAATTTCTGCCTGTTAATCTGGCCTTTCTCTGCGAATATCCTTGTTTGAAAGTTTAAGTTACCACAGAAGAATTTTCTAGTATGAAAATAATGTACCTAAAACTATCCATTGCCCAATATGAAGAATCTGATTATTTAACTGCCGTTTTGATTCTGCCCCTAAATATCAAGGTATAAGCATAGCTCCTTTAAAATGGGATTAAGAGATGGAACAATGAATAATAGTTTGATTATTTACGGATAATACTACTGTTTACAAAAATCCGAATGGAGGGAGATTTCGTGAGAAAATTATCCGAAGCGGAACTAATAATGCTGACAGAGGTATTAAAGATGGAAGCTGAAGGCCTTGCAACAGCCAGGGCAACCAATATGCTTATAGAAGATGAAGATTTAAAAAAGTCTGTTGAAGCCGGTATAATGGCAGCTGAGGCCAGGATAAAGGGGATACAGCAATTTATTAATGAGAATCAAGTAATAGACTCCGGGGAGGTGCAATAAATGAGGTCAATAAAAGAGGTGTTAGGACAGAAAGCTACAAATTTATCAGATCAGACTATTGCGAATAATGCTTTGGCAGCAAAAACTGCTATTTCAGACATTAAACGAATCTCAGGAAATATTAAACAGTGATATATCCTGGTAATGTTTATCGAAGAGATAAAAAATCAGAGAGCCGTAAAGGCTCTTTTTTATTCTGCTGAGATTTATTGCGTAGTATAAACTATATATTTCTTTATCCAGCTTTCCCGTTCAGGTGCGTTTCCTGAATTTATCATTTCCTTCCACTGTTCGTCGGTCAGCCGGTTTGATATAGGCTGGAGGAATTCGTAATAGGAATACACTCCTCCCCTGGTGAGATACCATTCTCCTTCTATTGGTACCAGAACATAGATCCAGTCAGGATTACCCACTCCTACCTCCAGGCACTGTCCTTCATAGTTGTGTACGTCAGCTATTACCGCCATTCCTTCATCCAGCAGTTCGTCAGCGTACGTACTGTCTCTATCGGCAAGTTTTTTATAGATGTTCTCCAGGATATATCCGTATCCTTTAAGCCGTGAATATTCTTCCTCGGTAGGTATTTGCCCTTGAATCTGTTTCAATAATATGTCCCGCAAAAGCTCTACCAGCTGTATGAAGGTTTTCAAAACTTCTTTATCTGAATTATCCAGCAGATTATTATTTGAAAGATTTTCCTGGATCCAGGTAAGTAAATAGGCCATACGTTCATAAAAGCTTATGTTCGGTTCTACGTAGGCAATGTCGTTTTCAGGTGCTGCCGCTCCTGCTGCAGGTTCGCTTTGTTTTGCATAAAGAAGGGTATCGTGACGGATTTCAGCCCAGCTTCCCAGAAATGTGTTGAGCTGTTTGTTTTGCCAGTGTTCCCCTTTAAGAGTAGACGGATAGTAATCATGATCCTCCTGTATTATGCTGGAAAGTGCCCATATCCATGTCATGTAAATGTTTTTTTCTTTCCACAGCTTTTCATCGGTATTCTTTATTTCTTCTTTCATTTTTTCCATATGAGGCAGATAGCCTTGCCATTTATCCTGCTCCCTGTAATCCTCTGTTAAAATGTCATAAGCTCTGGCACTGCCCAGGGCAGCAGGAAAGTCCAATCCTTTAGGAAAAGGCCTGTTACCCTCAGGACCCACATAGGTGAGCTGATAGAAAATCTCTGAATCAAGGATATACCTTTGGCCCATAAAGCGGAACTGGGGTGTTACCACGATAAGTTCGTCATCCACATCTTTAAATCTTCCTAACCTGCCGCCGATGGTTGCACCTATAAGCGGTTGATGAGCTTCTTCTGATTTTTTAAGCATAAGCTCCAGCTTGTCGTCCTGCCATAAGGAGTTGATATCCGGCCTTGTACCGTAAACCTCTTCGATCAGTCCGAGATAGTCGTAGGGAGTCAGATCATCGCTTTCTCCCACAAAAAAGCTTGTTATCTCATATAATTGATTCCATTCTTTTATAGCATCCCCTGAAAACAGGGTGTATGTCATTAGAATTGACTGTACGATCTGTTCATCAGCCCGGACGGGTTCAGCATATATACCTCCGATTTCAAAGGGAAGCGGAACGTTGCCAAACCACATCATGACCTTAAAATATCTTTCCATTTCAGGCTGCCTGGTATAGTGGCCCCGGGGTTTGAACTGGGAATAATCCAGTTCATATGGTAATATAGACGAAGAATCTATTCCATGGGCTGAATTAATCTTCTGGATCTCTTCCTGGGCCATTACCCGTGCCCCTTTGGGTATGTTGGAGGGTAACCGCCCATTTAATAATCCTGCGGCGACTCCAAAATATGCCACATTTTTCAATGCTGCTGCATAGGTTTTCTCTTCTTTGATTTTTTTCAGAAGGGTAATGGATTGCTTTAGCATTTTTTCAGCAAGTGATTTGCTCAATTTTACAAGATGGTCTTTTTCTGTTTTTTGCAGCAAATAGTTGAATATGACATGATAGGTGTGCAGTACAGAATCGGTGGTAATAAAAAGAGGGTATGGCTCGTTTATCTGATACAGTCGATAAAACTCCTTGAAATCACCGGGCACAATACAGAAACCGTACTCTTTTAGCCGTTCTATACTAAATCCATATATCCCGGCTTGCTCTGTCAATGATTCATTTTCTGACGGGAGGTTAACTACATTGGAGAGATCCTCTGCCAGGTCCGGGTAATCTTGAGATAGAGTATTATCTGCCGGCAGTTGTGTGAAATCATACTCAGGAGGGTCTGCCTTAATATCAGGAATTTCAGTCTCAGGCTGTTTTTTGTTTAGACCAGGTAAAGGCATGCTTTTAAAGGAGCAGCCTGTTAATACAAGAAAGCACAATATAAGCATGGCAGCCTGCAATTTTCTCTTCATAATTTACAACCTCCCGGCTTATAAATATTGATGTTCATACTTCCATATAAGGATATTGTTTCTATTATAATGGTCCGCTATATTTACCGGATGTTTTTTTACAATTATTGATGTTGATTGGATGCTAATATTTTAAGACGGTTATATTGCGGTTTTTGTTTCATTTCTAACAGAAACGCTGTGGGAAGTCAGAAAATAACTGAAATGCTTTAAATGCGGAGAACTGAATCAACTACACCTATTCGGCGGGAAAAAATGATATTGAAAATTAAAGAGGGAGATAAGCAATTCTCCCTCTTTAATAATGTGACAAGGTTACCGATGGAGATTTATGCTTTTTTTAAAGCCTCAAGTGCATCAACATATTCTAAACCCTGAGCTTCTGCAACAGGTTTATAGGTCAACATTCCTTTATATACGTTCAACCCCTTAAGAAGCGCTTCGTTTTCCAGCAAAGCGTTGTTATAACCCTTGTTGGCTATCTGCAGGGCATAAGGCAGCGTTACATTAGTCAGGGCAAAAGATGAAGTTCTGGGAACTGCTCCAGGGATGTTGGACACAGAATAGTGTACCACATCGTGCTTAATATAGTACGGATCTTTGTGGGAGGTAGTTCTGTTGCAGGTTTCCACACAACCTCCCTGGTCTATGGCCACATCAACAATTACCGCGCCCTTTTTCATTGTTTTCACTATATCCTCGGTTACCAGTTTAGGCGTTCTTGCCCCGGGTATCAAAACTGCCCCTACCAACAGATCGGCTTTTTGGGCACTTTGAGCAATATTATAGTTATTGGACATCAGGGTCGTGGCCCGTCCATTAAAGATATCATCAAGATACGCCAGTCTTCTGGGATTTATATCTATAACCGTAACTCTTGCCCCCATGCCTATAGCTGTCCTTGCTGCGTTAATACCTACCGTTCCTCCGCCAATTATTACTACTTCCGCTGGTTCTACGCCGGGGACTCCACCTAGAACAATTCCTCTTCCCTTACTCATGTTTGTCAGGAGATAAGCACCTATCGTTACCGCCATCCTGCCGGCTATTTCGCTCATGGGGGTTAAGAGAGGAAGAGAACCGTTTTCCAATTGTACCGTTTCATACGCAATACCTATGACTTTTTTCTCCAACAGAGCCTGTGTCTGTTGTTTATCCGGAGCCAGGTGGAGATAAGCAAAAAGAATTTGCCCCTCTCTCAGATAGTCATATTCGCAGGGTTGTGGTTCTTTTACTTTGAGAATCATATCTGCGATTTCATATACTTCCTTTGATGTATCACAAATTTTTGCGCCGGCTTTTATATATTCTTCATCGGTTATACCGCTTCCCAATCCTGCTTCTTTTTCAATATATACTTCATGGCCGTTATTGACAAAAGCTTCTACACCTGCTGGTGTAATTGCTACACGAGCTTCAGCAATCTTTATTTCTTTTGGAACACCAATTATCATGCTATTATCTCTCCTTAATCAAGTGTATGTTTTTTATTGATGATATTATTATCACTAAAGTTTAACCATTATTATATCCTTTATTTTATGAGATGTATATTCTATTAATCATAATCAATGAACTCAATCCTCATCATCATGAAGCACCTGATCGATGACTATCACCAGGGCAAGTATGAATCCGTAATCTTCGTCATCTGCAATATCAACACCGTAAGTATCACTCCAGGCGAACCAGCGTTTAGATACCTGAGCCACATGTTTTCCGTTCCTGTGGATTAAAAATTCCATACCCAGAAAATTACCTTCAATGGTAAACTCTCCATAGACACTCCATATTCTGAATCTGGGTCTAAAAAAGGTTAACTGTTTTTTGACGGTTGCAACAGGCTGTCCTGACCGGTATATGGTGTATTCGGGTAAGAAACGCAACAGCTTTTGCTCTATATAGAAGAGCTCATGTCCTTGCATATCATAAATTCTTAATTTATCACCCAGGGCAAATACCTTGCCTTTAACCATAAAGTGTTCGTTGCCAGCTTCATCTTTTATTGTAAAATTATCCCCAAAGGAAAATACCTTCTGTCTTACAACAAACCGCATGACCCGGCCCCCTTATATTTAGTGTGGCGCTGCTCATGGCATAGAAATTTTGTTTTATATAGTATGTATGCTACTATTATAGCTTATAGTTTGTCAATAAAAAAATTTACTATAATCCCGTGTTTTTATACATAAAAAAATATTCAGGGAACTATTGGAAGTGTAAAGTAAACGGTTGTACCTTTGCCCTGAGTACTATCCGCCCATATTTTACCGCCATGCTCATTGATTATATATTTGCAGATCGTAAGTCCCAAACCTATACCGCCGTCAGCATTGGAACGGGATTTTTCTCCGCGGTAAAAACGTTCAAATATATGGGGGAGATCTTCAGGTGAAATACCCGGGCCGTTATCTTTTATAAACACTTCCAAATAAGAATTGGAAGAGGTGGCGCCAATTACTATATGCCCATTATTCTGGATATATCGCTTTGCATTTTCAATCAAATTATCCATTACCTGTGAGATCCGGCTGCTGTCCGCTTTAATATTAACTTCCGGTATAGGACGCTGCACCGTTATCTTTAATGAAGTATCTTTATAATCCATTTCAATTGATGATACTATATCCTCCAGCATAATTCTGCTGTTGTGGATTTTTATGTCCATATGCAATTTTCCCAGTTCCAGCTGTGAAAATTGAAAAAGATCGTCAATAAGACGGTCCAGCTTATCGGTTTTATCTTCAATTATACTAAGATACCGGTTAAATCTTTCAGGATCTTGTGCAATTCCGTCCTGCAAGGCTTCAACATATCCCTTTATGGACGCTATGGGGGTGCGAAGATCATGAGATATGCTGGCAATGATGGTTTTTCGGGAGTTTTCATATTCATTCTGCTTTTCAAGGGATTCTTTAAGTTTATGTCTCATCAGTTCAAAAGCCTGGCATAAACGGCCTAGCTCATCGTTTTTCCTGTACTTTATGGTAAAGTCAAGATTTCCCTCGGCTATATTCTTTGTTGCTGCATTCAGCTGGTTCAAAGGAACCAGAACACTACGGGAGATAAGCCAGGAAAGAACAGCGATTAATAAGATGAGGGATAACAAACCCAGTACATAACTTCCTCCCATATATAGAATGATCTTATGCAGTACTTTGGGTGGCAGTGTATCAAAGTTATACTGAATAATGATACTTGCTACTGTCTGACCATCAATTTCAACAGGGAAGGAATACTGGTGGATGTCGTCCGCGTTTTCCTCCAGGTTTAATGCAAAGCCATCAGCAATTTCTAACTTCAGCATCTTATTTTCCAGCGATCCTTCTCTGTCTTCTGAATCAAAGAGAAGCATGCCGGAGTTATCAACTACCTGTAATCTGCAATTGGTTTGTTTAAGCACGGGATTGACCTTATTAAAGAACCGGTCGTAATCGTGGATAATAAAATAGTTGTCAACTACCAGATCGATTATCTTTTCAAACCGAATATCCATTTTGGAAAATCTGATGATTTCCGGATCGGTCTTAATTTTGCCGGTGGCATTATCTATAAGGAACAGCGTAATAATGGCCGGTATTATGATAATACTGATGAAGGACAAAATCAATTTCCATCGAAAGTTAAGTCTCATATGTTCCCCCCTGTAAACTTATAGCCAACACCCCATACCGTTTGAATGTAAACAGGATGAGACGGATCCTCCTCGATCTTTTCTCTGATCTTGCTAATGTGGACTGTAACAGTATTTATATCGCCGTATTCGTTGTAACCCCATACATTGTGGAATATTTCTTCCCGTGTGAACACCCTGTTAGGATGTGTTGCCAGGAATTTTAGAACTTCAAATTCTTTGGATGATAGTGAAACGGGTTTATCATTGACATACACACTGTATGCATTTAAATCTATGACAAGGTTGTTGAAGGTTAGCCTGCCACCTTTTTTTGAAAGGTCCGAAAACTGTCTGTAGCGCCTTAAATGGGCTTTGACCCGGGCAACCAGCACTTTTGGACTGAAAGGTTTGGTTATATAGTCATCCGCCCCCAAACCCAGCCCCAGGATTTTATCAACATCGCTTTTTTTTGCACTTAGCATGAGAATAGGGATCGACGATTTGGCCCGAATGTTTTTACATACTTCCAGGCCGTCCAATTTTGGCAGCATGACGTCCAGTATGGCCAGGTCAGGTTGGTGCTCCTGAAACAACTCTAATGCCTGCTGGCCATCATATGCGCAAATTACGTTAAAATTTTCAAATTCCAGATAATCTCTGACAAGCTCTGCTATTTCTTTTTCATCATCAACAACTAAAATAGTTTCCTTTTGCATAACCTTTAAACCTGTCTTCCTGTTTTTTTTATATTCTACCATATGATCTGTGTTTTTGTAATGCGTATAACAATTTTTATAAGAATTGGACACAGAAAAAGAAATGATTAGTTTTATAGCATAGGTATACATACATCATAGGGTTAAGCTTATGTGCAAAAGCTTATGTACAGAAAACGGGAGGAGTTAAATCGGCAATTATTCAACTCCAACCCGATTTGTCTATGTGTTGTAGCTCTTAATAACTCTAAGGGGGCGCATCATGTCGTAATCTTCATGTTCCAGGATATGGCAATGCCATACATAATCTCCCGTATAGCCGTCAAATTTCATAATAATCCTTGTGACTTCCCCGGGTGTGGCCATTATGGTGTCTTTCCAACCGTTTTCGCTGGCTCTTGGCTGAACCGGTTCTCCCGTGAATTTGATTTCCCCGGTATCTCTGTAGTGTTGAACATCAAAAGGTATCCGATCTAAAACTTGAAACTGTACCAGGTGTACATGGATGGGATGGGGAAAAGCTGTCAGGTTTATTAAATTCCATATTTCAATGCTGCCAAATTCCGGCGTTTCGCTTACAGGATCATCCCACATTTTATTATTAAGCAGAAACAATGGCCGCCCGTATCTGTCGATTACCGTATCAATGGACAGGTTTCTTACCTTTACAGCCATATTTTGATCTAAATGGCGTAATGGATACAGCGTTTCGGGTATTGTGCTGGTGTCCTTATCGCTAAGCGGAAGTACCACCCTAAACTGCATAACATTTCTTGTGTTTTCGTCTGTATCCTCATTGGTCAAAATTATATTCTGATGTTTTGAGCCGGAAAAGTTTATTATAACATCTGCTCTCTCGGCAGGCATAATTGTGAGTGTATCCAGTTCCACGGGTGTTTCCATGAGCCCGCCGTCGGTTCCTATTTGGTAAAATTTCTGGCCGTTGGATAGCCTCAATGTGTAAGTCCGGGAATTGGAACCGTTTAATAATCTGAAACGGTACTTCCTGGGCTCAACATTGAGATATGGCCATACCTTGCCGTTGACAAGTATTGTGTTTCCAAAGAATATTGGCACTACCGAGGGAGAAGCTCCCGGTATCGGTTGAGCAGGTCCGTCGGGATAGAACAGGGAACCGTCTTCATTAAATGTTCTGTCCTGGATCAGAAGAGGGATTTCATACTTGCCGGAGGGAAGATTAAGCCTGAGTTCAAGCTGATCCCGTATTATATAAAAGCCTGCAAGGCCGGAATATACGTTTAATCTGGTTATGCCCAATGCATGATCATGGTACCATAGTGTAGCAGCCTGCTGGTTGTTGGGATACTTATAAACCTCTCTGGAAAAAGATGGGCCTCTTTCCCTATAACCTTGCGTAAACCAGGCTTCAGGATGTCCATCACTGTCAGGAGATACGCGTGCGCCGTGGAGATGGACAACGGTCCGAACTTCAGGTGAATCAATAGCTGCATGCAAAGTACGATCTATTGGTAAAAAGTGCTTATTGGGCAGGAAGTTCATCCATTTGATCATAACGGGGCGATCCTTCAATGTCTCAATGGTAGGGCCGGGATATGTGCCGTTATATCCCCATACGGTAGTCTTTGGGAAATATTTATGCAGCCGTTGTTTTGTTTGTTGCATTTTGACTTCATAGTATGCCCCGCTTTTTAGTACTTTTGTCGGTTGAAGCACTTTGGGAACAGGCAGTTCATCAACAAACTTGGGAATTGAATCCGGGTTTGACGGATCAACTTTGTATTCACAAACATCTTTATCATCTAAATCCCATGGCATATAGGATATCCTCCTTATATGTCTTTTGCTATATATTATGTATGTGGGATGTCAGATGTGTATAATTCAGTTGACTGATTTTCCATGTTGATTTTATGTATTTTATATGTCATAATAATGGATGAACAGCGGAGAAGCCTGTAAAGCCGCGATAGCTGTTTCTGATACGGAAGAGTAGCGAAGTGGTCATAACGCGCTGCACTCGAAATGCAGTTGCCCGCAAGGGCACGTGGGTTCGAATCCCACCTCTTCCGCCAGTATAAGGGCACATCACTCAATCTGAGTGATGTGCCTTTTTATATTTATTACAATCCTTGTTTTTCCCACCGCTTTTTAATAAAATAATAAAAAAGGAGGGAGATGCAAATGGGTGGTAAAGTAAGTCTGCGGGAAAAATTTTTTGGATGTATAGCTGGTGCCCATATAGGTTCGGCGATGGGGGCAGTAGTAGAGGGATGGACATACGATAAGATTGAAGAAAAGTATGGAACACTGGATAAGCTGCTTCCCTATGAACATTATAATAACGGCTGGATTAGGGAGCCCGGTACTACAGAAGACGGGATTGAAAGACAAAAACTGATGATAACCGCTATCATAGAGAAAGGTGACAGGGTCAACGCCGAGGATGTACGGCAAGCCTGGTTGAAATATATCAAGCCTGAATCGGCAGGAATGGTATCCGAACCTTTTGAAGCGGTATTGCTGGCAATGGCTAAAACAGGAATACCTGCCCGGGATCTGGGCCGATACTGTGATTATTCCGGATTAAACAGTTTTGCCCGTTCATGTCATCCTATAGGGCTAATTAATGCCGGCGATATGGAGGGAGCAAAAGAGGATATATTGGAAGTTGGGCAGCTGTACCAGACCACCAACAGCAGGGGACTGCAATGGGCGGTAGTAACGGGAGTGGCAATTGCTGCAGCTACCCGGCCAAACGCTACCGTAGACAGTGTACTGGGAGCCATATTTGATTACTGCCATGCTGACATGGTGGTCAAGGAACTGGACAGGGAACTGAAACGTACAGCCCACTGCAAGGATTTCAGGGAGTTAAGAAAGGCATTTGACAGTGTATACAATGGATACGGTATGCCGTATTCAATGAGTTATGCCAATGAGGTTGTAACAAAGGCTGTCTGTATATTCAGGATGGTTGACGGAAATACCAGGGATGCCATGATTGCAGCGGTTAACCTGGGAAGGGATACAGACTGTATAGCTGCGATAGCAAGCGGTATTTCCGGAGCTTTGACTGGTGCCGGTTCTTTGCCCCGTGAATATATCGAGCAGGTGGACTATGCAACCAGCGTAAATGTTTATACAAATTCCCAGCGGACATTGCGGGAGCATGCCGATGGGCTATATAATGCCTGGTTAAACAGGATAAACAAGTTTAAGAAATACATAGAGTTAATGGATGATTCTTCTAGTGCAGAAGGTTAAAGAAATTTAAAAGACTTATATTGATATTTTATCATACATGCAATTTCCGTTAATGACGAAAATAATAAAATTTTAAATTTTATATTGCAAAAGTTGTATACATGTGGTACAATTTCACGGAATAAAGATATTTTTAAGTCTGCACAGAGAGGCAGACAAGATATCTTGTGGAATTGATATGTATAGTCTTATAGTGGAAAGATAATCTTGTCTGCAATTGTGACGGACAAGATTTTTTTTTGCAAAGGGGGATGAGAATAAGTTGCCCTGAAATTCTGAAAGGATTAATTTTCCAACTGGTATGTGTCGGATTCTATCATTAATTAAGAGAGAGGTGTAATTATGATAAAAAATGAGCAAGTAGTAGGATATCTACCAGATGAACATCCACAATTTTGGAAATTATTGCTGTACGCAATACAACAGGTTATTGTAATGTTTCCTGCTACAGTAGCAGTCGCAATTATCACTGGTTTTCATATCTCAACAACTATTTTTGCAAGTGGTCTTGCAACCCTGTGTTTTATCCTCGTTACGGGAAGAAAAATACCCCTCTATTATGGTTCCAGCTTTTCTTATATTGCAGCAATTGGAAGCCTTATGGCC
The DNA here is from genome assembly GCA_001513505.1 of Clostridiales bacterium DTU092. Taxonomy (GTDB): domain Bacteria; phylum Bacillota; class Clostridia; order Caldicoprobacterales; family Caldicoprobacteraceae; genus DTU074. Next base: position 14,454 of record LFTM01000122.1, read on the forward strand.
TCCGAAGCATTGGCAGGTTATGCACTGAACGATAAGATCGCAATAGCACAGTTCGGTATTGTCATGTCCGGTTTTGTATCAATAGCAGCCGGATTTATAGTTAATCGGTTTGGACAGGATACCATAGAAAAGATTCTTCCGGCATCCATTACCGGCCCCATTGCAATGGTAATTGGGCTTACCCTTGCAGGAACCGCTTTGCAGGATGCCTCATCCATTGCAATTGATGCAGCGGGTACACTGGCTGTTCCCGAATCCCGAGTATCTTTTGCAACCAATATGGCATGGATTGTTTCACTTGTTACAATGATATCAACCATACTGTTTTCGGTGTACTTAAAGGGATTTGCGGGGCAGATTCCGCTTCTTCTCGGTCCGATTGTAGGATGTATTACTGCGTTTATTATTAAGATTACAACAGACGTTGATCTTTTCAAAGTATTGCCAGAGACAGCCAACAGTGGATTTTTCGCACTTCCCATATTCACGTTGCCCAAACCGTCGTGGATGGCAGTTGCGGCCATTATGCCGGTAGCCATAGCCACTATCCCCGAATCAACGGCTCATATTTATCAGCTTGATATTTATGTGAATGATCTGGCGGACAAAAAGAAGGCAGGTAAAAAGTATAATATTGCAGAACTGCTGGGGCTCAACTTAATTGGTGACGGAATAGGTGATATCGTTGCCGGCTTAATCGGTGGACCCGCCGGTACAAACTATGGGGAAAATATAAGCGCCATGGCAATTACAAGGGTGTTCTCCATACCGGTTCTTATTGCAGCATCGATCATAGCCATGATTATTTCTTGCTTTACTCCCCTTATAAATGCTATTTACTCCATTCCGGCGTCAGTAATAGGTGGTATGGAAATATACCTGTTCGGCGCGATAGCTGCCCAGGGTGTTGCAATAATGATTGAGAAAAAAGTGGATATGTTCAGCGCCAGAAATATAGCTGTTATTGCAACCATCATGGTTATAGGTCTTGGTGGACAGTATGCATATGGAGGAAATATTCCGTTCTTCGGAATACAGATTCCCTGCATCGCAGGTGCAGCTATATTTGGGATTATTCTGAACCTTATATTGAATATTGGAAAGAAAGAATAAACTGTTGAAATAATACTGTCAGGGAGCTGTCTTTGTGACGGCTCCTTTTTTTACTCTGTCTTGATTTTATTTTTTCTGTATGACATAATGATTTAAAACTACGTTTGACTGGATGTGATTAAGGTGCTGCAGACTTTTATGGAACAAGCTCTGGAGGAGGCTCAAAAAGCCTACGACATGGGAGAGGTTCCTATAGGGGCTGTTATTGTCAAGGATGGTATAATAATAGCAAGGGGGCACAATTTAAGGGAAACATACAAGGATCCTACCCTTCATGCTGAAATGGTTGCTATACGGGAAGCTGCAGAAAAGTTAGGTGGATGGCGGCTTTCGGGATGTGAATTGTATGTCACACTGGAGCCTTGTCCCATGTGTGCTGGAGCTATTATTCAGTCCAGGATTGAACGGGTTATATTTGGAGCAATGGATCCCAAGGGCGGTTGTGCCGGCAGCCTTTACAATCTTCTGGCCGATTCACGGTTTAATCATCGGGCTGAAGTTGTTTCAGGGGTCATGGAGGAGGAATGCAGGCGGATTATTCAGATTTTTTTCAAGGCAAAAAGGTAACAAAGCATCCTCTTAAATAAATCTGCTGAATATTGACAGGACAATTATTTGTATGTAATATAGTCTAATGGAACAAAAAGTAAAATAAATAATAGAAAGAAGATATGCCGATATGCAGAAATCATCGAAAAATATATACAAATGGGTTTTAAGTCTGGCTGCTCCTATTGCACTGCAGAATATTATCACCATGTCGGTAAACCTTGCCGATAATCTTATGGTAGGCTCTCTCGGAGAGCTTCCCTTATCAGCAATGTATGTAGCCCACCAGCTTCAAAATATACTTCATATGCTGATAATTGGGTTAACAGCGGCATTAACAATTTTAGCATCCCAGTATTGGGGCAAAAGGGATACGGATAGTGTAAAAATGCTCATTGGTATAGCCTTAAAGTTCAGCATGAGCGCAGGGCTTTTATTCCTGCTGATAACATTGTTTTTCCCTGAACAGGTAATAAGGCTGTTCACCAACGAGCCTCATGTCATACCTGAAGCTGTAAAACACTTGGAGATTTTACGATACAGTTATATATTCTTTTGTGTTACCCAGGTTTTAGTGGCGGCTATGCGTTGTGTTGAGACGGTCAGGGTTGGAATGTACCTGTCGATTGTCACCTTCTTTGTGAACGTTTTTCTTAACTGGGTATTGATATTTGGTAAATTGGGTGCTCCTGCCCTCGGTGGAAATGGTGCCGCTATTGCCACGGTTATTGCGCGTATATTGGAAACAGTCCTTATTATCCTGTATATAAGGTTTGTTGATAGAAAGCTCAGGATTAGGATTAAGGATTTGATTAAATCAAATATAACGCTGGTTAAGGACTTTTTCAGATACGGTTTTCCTGTGATACTGGGGGATATATTCTGGGGCATCAACCTTGCCACACAGGGTGCCATTATTGGAAGACTGGGTTCTGTAGCTACAGCTTCCGTCAGTATTGCAAACACTGTTTTCTCGCTGTTTTCTGTCGGTGTGTACGGAACCGCAGGTGCTTCGTCAGTAATTATAGGTCAGACTGTTGGTGCCGGGGAATACGAAAGGGTAAAGAAATATGCCCGGAAACTACAGGTTTTGTTCATAATTATTGGCTTGATTTCGGGTGGCTTATTATATATAGCAAGGGACTATATAATGCTGCTATATAATGTTTCGGAAGACACTGCAGTTCTGGCCAAAAAATTAATGACGGTTTTATCGGTTACTATGATAGGTACTTCATATCAGATGTCATCCCTTACCGGTATTGTCAGGGCGGGTGGATCTGTATACTTTGTGCTTATAAACGATCTTATCTTCGTCTGGCTGATTGTTATACCATCAGCGATGATCGCAGCCTTTGTATTACATGCCTCTCCTGTAGTGGTATTTGCCTGTTTAAAATGTGACCAGATATTGAAATGTGCTGTTGCAGTGGTTAAAGTTAACAGGTTTAAATGGATTAAAAATCTTACCCGGGAACCGGCTACGGCAGTTAAGTAATCGCGGGAATACTAAAAGGCTCTGTGATATAGTACTGCTGATTAGCGGTTATCGTGGTTCGAATCGTTAATATCTATATGTGATAAGATGTTGCGGAAAAAGGATGCGTGCCTTATGACCACGGTTATTGCGGCTATTATCCTAAAAGAGGGGAAAGTGCTTATAGCACAGCGTGCACAAGGCCAAAATCTGGCCGGTAAATGGGAGTTTCCCGGCGGTAAGATAAAAGCCGGGGAGACACCGGAGGAGTGCCTGAAGCGGGAGATAAAAGAGGAGCTGGATTTAGACATCGAAGTTGATGAGTTTTTTGGTGAAAACATATATAGCTATGAAACCGGGACCATAAGGCTGGTTGCATATAAGGCTCAGTTGATTGGCGGACAGTGCCGGCTTAAGGTACACAGCCGGGTTGAGTGGGTTAAGCCGCATGACCTGGCAGGTTATGATTTTTCACCGGCCGATGTTCCTTTTGTGGAAAAACTGGGGAGAAACTGCTGGAAATGGTTACGTAAATAAATCTTATAGATTAGTGGTCCAAGGGTATGAATGTATATTGGATATGTATAAAACGCTGATTATCAGCGGTTTTCTTTTATTAAGACAGATATAGAGTATGTTTGTAAGTTATATTTGTTTGTGGATAACATTAAAGTTACACATAAAAAATAATGAAAAACATGCTATACTAAAAATGGTCAATGTTATGGTGTCTGATCCGGACTAATTTTGTGTTACCACAAATAACCCCTGGAATACCGGCTGTGAGGTGTAACAATTGGACAAAATGAGAGAAAAATGCAGACCATCGGATGAAACGGTGAATGCCAGGCCTTTTCTTAAATGGGCGGGTGGTAAAGCGCAATTACTGGATGAATTATATAAGAGATTGCCGCCGTTATTTATTGAAAGCGGGGAAATACAAAGGTATGTGGAACCGTTTGTAGGTGGTGGGGCACTCTTTTTCTTTTTAAAAAGAAAATTCAAAATAAATGAGGCTTTTTTATTTGATATAAATAGGGAACTGATTGTTGGTTATTGGACAATTCAAAGAAATGTAAATGAGTTGATTGATGAGCTGAGTATTGTGGAAGAGACGTATTTGAAGCTGTCGGAACAGCAAAGGAAATCTTATTATTATAAAATGAGAGATGAATATAACAGGCAAAAAGAAGAGTTTGATTATACCAATTACAACCCAGACTGGATAAAAAGGGCGGTTTACTTAATTTTCCTGAATAAGACATGCTATAATGGTTTGTATCGTTTAAACAGGAAAGGTGAATTCAATGTCCCCTTTGGGAGATATAAAAAGCCGGCAATATGTGATTCAGATAATTTAATCGAGGTAAGCAAAGCTTTAACGGATACGGAGATTATAAGCGGGGACTTTGAAGAGAGCAGAAAGTATGTACAGACAAACACGTTGGTTTATCTCGATCCCCCCTATCGTCCTTTAAATAATACTTCCAGTTTCACAAGCTACAGTGAAGACGGATTTTGTGATAATGATCAGATAAGGTTGGCTAATTTTTTTGAAGAGATGGACAAAAAAGGGGCTTATCTCATGCTTAGTAATTCAGATCCAAAAAACCAAGACCAGAGGGATAACTTTTTTGACAGACTGTATGAAGGATTTGTGGTTGAAAGGGTCAGAGCAAAACGATATATCAACCGTAATGCCGACAAACGAGGCGATATCAGTGAGCTAATAATAAGGAATTATGAATAGATGGTGTTTTAATCGGTGCTTGAATTTGTGGGGCATATAAGTTAAAATGTTATGAAAAGCAAGTGAGCGGTAACAAGTTAGAACAAATTAAAAAATTGGAGGAATTAAAGTGGCTAATGTATATGATATCTTAAAAGAGAGAGGATACATTGCGCAGGTTACTCATGAAGAAGAGGTAAGAGAGCTTCTGGGACGTGAACCGGTAACCTTTTATATAGGTTTTGATCCAACTGCTGACAGTTTGCATGTAGGGCATTATATCCAGGTTATGGTCATGGCTCATATGCAGCGGGCAGGACATCGTCCTATTGCTCTTATAGGTGGCGGTACTGCCATGATTGGGGATCCCAGTGGCAGAACCGATATGCGGGAGATGATGACCCGGGAGATCATTGCCAAAAACGCCCAGGCCTTCAAAAAGCAAATGTCCAGGTTCCTGGATTTTTCCGATGGCAAAGCTCTTATGGAGAATAATGCTGATTGGTTGCTCGATCTAAACTATGTCCAGTTTCTAAGGGAAATAGGCGTTCATTTTTCGGTAAACCGTATGCTGGCTGCAGAGTGTTTTAAAGCCCGTCTTGAACGCGGTCTGTCGTTTTTAGAGTTTAACTATATGCTGATGCAGGCCTATGACTTTCTTGAGTTATACAGGAGACATGGTTGCCGCATTCAAATGGGCGGCGATGATCAATGGTCAAATATCCTGGCCGGGGTTGATCTCATCAGGAGAGTAGAAGGTGCCGAGGCATACGGTATCACCTTTACGCTGCTGACAACCAGCGACGGTCAGAAGATGGGGAAGACCAGGGCAGGGGCCGTTTGGTTGGATCCCAATAAAACGAGTCCCTACGATTTTTATCAGTACTGGCGAAATGTTGATGACGCGGATGTTAAGAAATGCCTTGCTCTGCTGACATTTTTACCTATGGATGAGGTAAACAGGTTGGGTAACCTGCCCGGGGAACAGATAAACGAAGCCAAGAAGGTTCTTGCCTATGAACTTACGAAAAACGTTCATGGTGAGGAGGAAGCGATCAAGGCTCAAAAAGCTGCTGAAGCCCTTTTTGGTGGCGGGGGCGATTTGGATACAGTTCCCACCACCGAAATAACCGCAGATGAGTTCAGAGAGAATTCAAACATACTGGACCTGCTGCACAGCATAGGGTTTATTCCCTCCAAAGGCGAGGGGCGGCGTCTGATTACCCAGGGCG
>LFTM01000317.1 GCA_001513505.1 Clostridiales bacterium DTU092
GTGAATACCCAGCGATCGTCATCATTTCCCTTGATACCGTCGGTCATGGCTGCGCTGTCACCAAGGAGTACGTACTGCCTCAGCTTATTGGCGATGATGCCGCGATATAGCCGTCCCAATGAGCGATATGCGCCTACTACGGACAACACACCATGTTCTATCTGTTGCAGGATGTCATTTTTACCGTCGGGCTGATGGATTTCGGTTATTCGTCTTTCCTGATCTATGGTGGTTACATCATAGTTGACGTCAAAGGCTTCATATGCCAGGGTAAGTATATAGAATTCACCTGACTGTGATTCAACCCGAAGGTCAAAATCGCCGGCATCATGCCAACCGCCAACGTTAAGCCCCGGAACCACATCTCCGGGTTTATATTTGGTAAGAGTGGAAGGTCCCTGCACGTATCCGTCAATGTGGTTAAAATTCACAGGAGCCATTCTGGCGTCATCGTCATGGCAGAGATCATGCCATACACGATATTTTTCACTTACCCGCATATGACACATCTGTACGGGAAGGAAATATTCGAGTACCGGCTGCCAGACGCCGCGGTCATAAACATCGTTGGCGATACGGAAAATTGACGACTCCGACGAACCGTAACGGACTTTGTAAAGACCTTCTTCTTTTATACCGGTGAAATCAAATTTCAGGTAATTGTAGCGGAGGAATCGTCCCCATTCATGTGCTGCAGCTGAGAAAACTTCTTTTTCACCGGTTTCCGTTATTTTGATTAGGACAGGTTTTTCACGCTTCTCATCCCGTTTGTCAAGCTCGATAACTGCTATTTTCGGTTGATTGGGATGATACCCTACCTGTGATGTCTGAATAACCGGCTTGTATATCCAGTCTTCTACGACATTTGGGGTGATAATCCATTCAATAGCGTTTTTAGTGGCTCCGGCAGGCACCTCGCTGCTGACCACAAACCAGCCGTTGTTATGGTTCATACGTCCATCATATAACTTAAGCTCGGTTCCCTTGCTTTCAACAGTTAAGCGGTTATATGGATCATCGGGCTGTACTGTTAAACGTTTTCCAATAGCATAGGGTTCAGCAATGATATCATCAGCTATGATCGGATTGTATTCTTTGCCGTCACCGATTAGGTGTTCAAAACTTGCGTTTGCATCGTCTTCTTTAAAATCTCCTGTATGTAGATAATTGGGGGTCTGCGTGAGGACCGGACCGTTAGGTTGTGGAGGGAAGATACCCTGTTTATCGTCCATAATCCAGGGTTTTCCGAATAATGCGCCGGGGAACAGTTCAAGGTTAAAGCATATTTTTCCGACAAACTTGTCAGGTATCGGTCTATCCAAATCTACGGTAACTCTGACGGACTTGCCTTCACCCCTGACAGTAACAATGTAATTGAACTCGAAATCCGGATAGATCATCGGATTAAAGCCTTTTAAATGTCTGGATCTGTCCGGATAACTCAATGATGTTGTGATGGTATTGGCTTCATAATCCAGTTTGCGTTCGCCTTGTTTGGGTACGGGCTGCCATTGACCCGGTGTCTGCTCAAAACGTATGTCGCCATTTGTAGCGACGCGGTTGCCGTGCATGATGATACTTACGCCGGATTGATGTCCTTCCGGATAAATATCATCGAAAGCCATTACATCTACACCAAGGTTCTGGAAATAACCTGTCTCTTTAAGCCTGAATCCTTGTTCTTGACGGGCGGAGCAGTCGTTTGCTTTTGCCATACTTCATCTAACCTCCTATTTATTTCTTTACCATACTAATATACTACATAAAAAAACAAAAATATTCAACCGTAGCAAAAACGTTATATATAGATTTTCCTGCCTGTTTTGGAACTTTCAATGCATGCATGGACCATTGCCAGTGAATGGATATTATTATGACAGTCAGTTTGCATAGGTATGCCGTTTTTCAATGAATTAAACATGTCATCCAGACATCCGTCATGTTCTTCCTGTCCTTGACGGTCCAAAGGGATCTGGCGGCGAAGCCCTTCTTCTTCATAATAGGACATACCGGGAGGTACAGGCTGTGCTTCATTTATCCATACTCCGCTATATCCGTCCCAGACACCCGCGCCTTCGGTACAGGATACAACCCATTTACCATGAGACGATGTGTTTTCACTGCGGCTGGCCCATGAACCGCGAAAAGAAAGAATGGAACCGTCACTCATTTCAAATATACAATCTGCGCCAGCAGCACCCTTATACCAGGAATGGGGTGGATTGTATTCCTGACAGTAGGCACTTACGGCACGGGCTTCATTCAAAAGATAGCGGGCTTCATCAAATATATGTATTGCCATATCGAGAATCAATGGATGTTCCATTTCATTTCTGAAACCGGTGAAATGGGCTCCTAAGAACATATCAACAGATACGTGATATGGACGGCCAATACTGCCGCTGTGAATAACCTTTTTTAAAGTCCTGATACCGTGTAAATATCGTCTGTTTTGCATAACAAAATAGTGTTTCCCTGTTTTGTCTGCTGTTTCAATAATTCTATGTGCAGCCTGCATATTATGGGCCATAGGCTTTTCACCAAATACATCCAAACCGTTTCTTAAACCGGTGGTAACTACGGTTTCGTGCATTTCCGGCGGAGTTAAATCGAACAACAGGTTTGCATTAACCTCTTTGATTGCCTGGTCCAGTGTTGAGAATACGGGGCAATCCAACCTGTAATTTTTTTTGTGAGCATATGCATTTTCAAGAACAGGATCAACCAAAGCTACTATATACACATCATCACGCCTGGTTGAATAATCCAACCATCTGCCGGATATTCCGCCACAACCGGCTACTATTACATTAAACATCAGAATCTTCCCTCCATATTAATAATAAAAATTAGGCTTTTGTAAAACCCTAAAATTCTCTATTTTTCAGGGTTTTACTTCTTATTTCAAGCAGGATTCCCTC
>LFTM01000234.1 GCA_001513505.1 Clostridiales bacterium DTU092
ATACTGGAGCGAGTTTTACAGGTTCTTAGTCTTGGAACTTAAGTGATTGGAATAGTATTCTGCACATACACTGTACTCGGTTATACTACTATCAACGAGCATTATGCGAAGAGTATTATGGAAGCCTCGAGCTCCAGTGGTTGGAATAATAATTCTTCACACCTCATATACGCTTGATCATGTTAGTCTTGATTTTTTTAGTGATTATTATATAATTTAATGAAGCTAAAAATGAGCTTCCCTAAAATATACAAGACAGTAGTTCGATAAACTTGGAGGAGATAAACTGATGGCTGAAAATAAAGGCATAATAACAAAGGATGAGGCAAAAAAAACTAAAAAAACAAATCTAAGGAGAATACCCTGTTTGCCTCTCAGGGGACTGGCGGTATTTCCATATATGGTACTGCATTTTGATGTGGGCAGGGAGAAATCCATAGCCGCTCTTGAGAAAGCGATGATAGAAGATCAGGAGCTGTTCCTGGTTACCCAGAAGGATGCAAAAGATGATGATCCCGGCTTTGATGATATTTATCATGTGGGTACTGTGTCAAAGGTAAAACAGTTGCTCAAGCTTCCGGGAGATACTATACGTGTTCTGGTAGAAGGTATCCGAAGGGGCAGGATTGTTGAATTAATATCTGAAGAACCATATTTTGAAGTTGATATAGAAGAAGAGGAAGATGTTCAGGACGATGAGATAGTCACTCTGGAGCAGGAAGCTTTGATGAGAAGCCTGCTGGATGTATTTGAAGATTATGTCAAGCTGGGGAGCAAGGTGTCTCCCGAAACCCTTATATCAGTCAATTCGGTGGAAAATCCTGGCCAGTTGGCGGATATTATAGCAGCAAATATCCTGGTTAAGATGGAGGATAAGCAAAATATTCTTGAAGCATTCGATATACAGGAAAGATTGGAAAAACTGTACGACATACTGGTTAAAGAGATACAGATACTGGAAGTAGAGCGAAGAATTAACCAGAGGGTAAAAAAGCAGGTAGACAAGCTTCAGAGAGAGTACTATCTAAGAGAACAGCTCAAGGCCATTCAAAAGGAGCTGGGTGAGAGAGACGGCGTAACCGATGAGATTGAAGAATACCAGCGAAAGATTGAGGAGGCTGAACTACCGAAGGAAGCTTATGATAAGGCAATGAAGGAGCTTGACCGGCTGTCTAAAATGCCTCCGGGTTCAGCGGAAGTAGGCGTTATCAGGA
>LFTM01000310.1 GCA_001513505.1 Clostridiales bacterium DTU092
GATTTTTTCCAGGGTTCTTAGAATTTTCGGTATAGGTGAATCGGCAGTAGAAGAAGCAATTAAGGATCTGTTGGCAAATCAGACTGTCCCGACTATCGCTCCTTTGGCTTCATACGGCGAAGTAACGTTGAGGTTAACCGTTAAATGCCGTCGGGACGAGGATCCCTTTGCATATATAAAACCTGTAGAGGATGAGATACGAAGGCGTTTAGGGAGCGCCGTATATGGGGTAGATGATGAGCGTTTGGAAACGGTAGTGGCAAAACTGCTTAACACAAAAGGCTTGTCATTGGCTGTTGCTGAATCATGTACCGGCGGACTAATCGGAGACATGCTTACAAATGTGCCCGGTATATCAGAGAACTTTCTGGAAGGAACCGTAACCTACAGTAATGAGGCAAAGATCAAACGCTTAGGGGTACGCCCTGAAACCATAACCCGTTATGGTGCTGTAAGTCAGGAAACGGCACGGGAAATGGCGGTTGGTATTATGAATTCGTCCGGAGCGGACATAGGCCTTGCTGTTACGGGTATAGCCGGTCCGGGAGGGGGAACGGTGGAAAAACCGGTTGGACTGGTGTTTATTGCTGTAGCGATGAACGATGAGGTGGATGTAAAGCAATTCCAATTCAGTGGAGACAGGAAGCGTGTAAAAAATTCAACGGCTAAACAGGCTCTTGATCTGCTGCGGCGAAAACTGCTTAATATATAACCGTTTGTTGACATTTTTAGGCTTGACCAGGTTAAAATAATAATATATAATAATACTAGAACATTTGTTCGCAATGATTGGTGTTAATTGAAATAATGAAGATGCAGGTAAATACCTGAACAGTCGGGAGGCGGGTATATGGAGAAGTCGAAAGCATTAGAAATGGCAATTAGTCAGATTGAAAGGCAGTTTGGCAAGGGTTCAATTATGAAGCTGGGCGAGTCTACTCACATGAATGTTGAAGTGATACCTACAGGTGCATTGGATTTGGATATTGCTCTCGGAGTAGGCGGTTTGCCCAGGGGAAGGGTTATTGAGATATTCGGTCCGGAATCATCCGGTAAAACTACTGTAGCTCTTCATGTAATAGCCGAAGCACAAAAAGCTGGTGGCACTGCTGCTTTCGTAGATGCTGAAAACGCTCTGGATCCTCAATACGCAAAAAATCTTGGTGTTGATATTGATAATCTTCTGGTATCCCAACCGGATACAGGGGAACAAGCCCTGGAAATTACAGAAGCTTTGGTACGCAGTGGTGCTATAGATGTTATTGTGGTTGACTCGGTGGCTGCCCTTGTTCCCAGAGCTGAGTTGGAGGGTGAAATGGGCGATGCCCATGTTGGTCTTCAGGCCAGGCTTATGTCCCAGGCACTCCGCAAGCTATCGGGGGCCATTAATAAATCCCGTACTGTTGCGATATTTATTAATCAGCTTCGCGAGAAAGTTGGAGTTGTGTTCGGAAACCCTGAAACTACACCTGGGGGAAGAGCTTTAAAGTTCTATTCATCGGTTCGCCTTGATGTTAGGCGTATAGATACTATTAAACAAGGTACCGAAATGGTTGGTAACCGCACCAGGGTTAAAATAGTAAAGAATAAAGTCGCTCCTCCTTTTAAACAGGCTGAATTTGATATTATATATGGCGAGGGTATATCCAAGGAAGGATGTATTTTAGATCTGGCTTCCTCAGTAGACATTATAAGCAAAAGCGGTTCCTGGTATTCCTATGGCGATATCAGGCTTGGACAGGGAAGGGAGAATGCGAGGCTGTATTTAAAAGAGAACCTCGATTTAGCCCATGAGATTGAGCAAAAGGTACGTGAAAAGTTTAATCTAAACCGTTCACCCGATTCTCCGGGCACTGAAAATAACCCCACTGAATAATCAAAGGTGGGGTTTTTCATGTTAGTGTAAAATTACTCTGGGAAAAAACAAACAAATAAAAGAAAAGAGTATCTCCTCTGTGATATAATAATCACAACCCAAAAATCAAAAGAAAGGAGATACTC
>LFTM01000269.1 GCA_001513505.1 Clostridiales bacterium DTU092
GGGGGAGGAATGTATGTCAATCCAGAAGGTTCTATTGACGACGGGTATATTGATGTAATTTTGATAAAACCCGTTCCCCGTTATAAATTCCTTTTTCTGTTTCCTAAGTTTATAAAAGGCCAGCATCTTGATCTGCCCTATGTAACCACCTTTAAGTGCAGAAGCATTAATATAAAAAGTAATGATGCCCTCCCAATAAACGGGGATGGTGATATTATAGCAACGACTCCTGTGCGGTTTTCCGTTTCTGATAAACCTATACTGGTCTTTCAGTAATCAACACCAGGTTGTTTTGAAATGGAGGATTAACATGAACTTATACCAATTAATTGAAGAATATAATAACTATATTGTTATAATAGCTGTCTCCGTATCTATATTGTCTTTGATTGCTGTGATTATTAATTCTATAAGAACAAGAAATATAATCCGGAGATACAAACGGCTGATGAGGGGAATGGACAACAAAAACCTTGAAGCCATGTTATTGAATCAAATCGGCATGATAGAAAATGCCACAACCAGAATTGAAAACTTAGAGCAGAGACAAAAAGCTATCGTTCGTAACCTGGAGTCATGTTTGCAAAATGTAAGTTTAATAAGATACAATCCCTTTGAACAAATGGGCAGCGATCTAAGCTTTTCTGCTGCTTTACTGGATAAAAAGGGTGATGGAATTGTTCTGACTGGTTTGTTTACCAGACATTCATCTTCAGTATATGCAAAACCAATAAAGAGCAAAACTTCAAGTTATCCATTATCCCAGGAAGAAATGGAAGCCATAGAAAAAGCCATGAGTTAAAAATTCCGGGTTTTAACCCCACAGCTGGATCTGTTCTGTATAGAATATCACCTTCCGGTCAAAATAATGACCGGAGGTGTTTTTTATGAAGGTTATAGCTGTGCAAAGAGGGTTGGAGCAAATAATGAATCAATTGAACAAATTAGGATACAAAACCGTATATTATGATGAAATTGATTCACCGGTAGACGCTCTTGTTTATATTCAGGATAATGATGCGAATTCTCTTGTAAACATCAATCAACTTTTAAGCCAGCAAAATCTTACACCGGCTTATCCGGGTTCACATGGCACAGTTTTAATCAATGCCAATAACAAAAGCATTAATGACATTGTTCAAATAATAGAAAACCGTGTATACAGCCCTCTATTCTAATGGCTTAAACAGTTGCCTATCATCTTTCTTAAACCTACATATATTCCGGTACTGATAGCATCAGCCATTTCCATAACCAAACTAAGTCTGGTGTTTTGTAAAACCAGATATTCCGCAAAGCCACCCACATTAACGATACCTACTATATGCATATGGCCAACTTTTGGCAGCCTCTTGTTTACTCCCGCACCCGGAGTCAAAGGCCCTGCGTCTATAACAATACTCCCAATCCTGTCCAGCCCTCCCAGGCATGCATCAACAGCAATTATAAAAGGTTTTTTATATGAAGTATTGATTTCTTCCAGTACATCTTTCAGATTCTTTGCATGTACAGGGTTTTGCAATGTACCGTAAATAAAAACATCGTTTGTATTTAAAGCTTTAAGTTTATATCCTACCAGTGGTCCAAGACAATCACCTGTTGAGCGGTCTGTCCCGATACACAGCAGTATTATGTTTGAATAGTCAAATGTATATGTTAACTTAAATATGCGCGTAAAACTGTTATAAAACTGAAATAAAGCATCAGGGCTCTTAATATTTATAACAGCTTTTTCATGTCCGAAAGGCAATATAATTCCTCCCTAATTTTTACCATCAGATTTAAACACGCTCCATAATTATCTGCCGGTACATCAACAGTATTTAGTCTGAACATAAAGTTTTACAACGACTACATATATTTATGAGCAGTTAAGCTGTTTATATTCCAAAATTTAAATGATGTTCTTATTAAATAATTTGAAGGAATTTTTGTCTTTTTAACGAAATATGAATATATTGCAGTTTTTGTTTTTTTATATGCAATCGCGTTGGAGGTTGTAATGAAGGTTCTAAGAATAATTTTGACTTTTTTTATTATCGGTGCTGTTGTCATAATGGGATTGTATTTTTTAAAACCCAATTTTTTTATAAAGCAAGAGGTTTTATATACATCTCCTTCAACCGTGCCGGTCCAGTTGGATAACAATGCAGAAATACACTTTTTTAAAAATGGATTTGCGGTTACATCTGGTGACACGAAATTCTTCACATATGAGGGTGATGAAGTTAGCCCGCCCTTTTCTGACGAGGAGCTTGAAAATATGGGTAGCCTGCCCGTTATTAATATATCAACCGGGGGTTATGCCCTTGTAAATAACAGATATTTATACAATACATCTAAAACTCCATTTGAAATGGTATACAAAATTCCTGACGAGTATGAGGGGTGGGATGTAAAAGAACTGGATGACATGCTAATAGTAGTCCTGAAAGATTCGGACGACCAATTAAAACCACAATTGTTAAAAAAAGGTGGATCTGTTCCCGCTGATTTAAGTGGTATGGAATACTCTTGTTATCTGGAGACTTCCTATAACAGTTCAAACAAACTGATATCGGTTCTCACTATTGCCACCGATGCCCCTAATCCTTCAACACGGGTATTCCATTATGCAGACGGTAATTCTCCCTATGGTGTGTTATCCCTTGATGACATAACCTTTTATAAAATTTATAGTATACATAACAGTATTGTTCTGATTGGCATTCACCAGATAATGTGTTACAATATTGATGGCTCCCATATGTGGACTTTGCATAGCCCTAATTGCTATGTCCATCAGCATGTAAACCTGAATAATGATTTACTGCTTTATTTTAATAAGGCAAGATTTAATAAAGCAAATGTGATTTACATTAATGAAACCGGCGAAATGGAAACAAAAGAATTTCCTCATGGATTAACCAGCGTACAGACATACAAAAATGGACATATACTCGCCCTTGACAAAAATAATATACTGGTATTAAACCGTAAAGGAAATATTGAGGAGAAATATGTGTTGGATATTTCCCCGATAAAGTTGTTTTGGACCCCTTTTTCACCAAATCATATGTATGTTATAGACAAGGAAAATCTTCTGCATATATATGTATTGGGGAGATCTAATGCGCGAAAGGATGAAAACTCATGAATTATATAGATTACTTTATATTGGCTATTTTATTTATTTCAGCATTATATGGTATTTATAATGGATTTGTTGTTTCCTTTCTAGGTGCAATATCCTTTTTTATTTCCTGGATAGGTTCCTTTATTTTCTATCCTCTGGTTTCAAAACTGCTATTAGTTAAATACCCTGATTTATTAGATAAAATAATATATTACACCGAAGGTGCTTCCAGGATTAAATCTATTGAAGAAAGAGCCATATCTGCCTTTTCGCTGAATCAAAATCAGATAACCGATATAGTCAACCGTGCCGAACTTCCACCCCCGTTTGACCGTCTTATATTATCCAATTTAACAAATCAGAATATTGACCAGATAAGCACAGTTGGTGATTATTTTAACTATACCGTTGCATCTATTATTTTAAATATGATTTGCTTTTTGCTATTATTCGTTATAATTAGAATTGTATGTTCGATATTGATTTCAATTGCAAAAGACGTTGTTGGTTTGCCCGTGCTTAAACGTAACGATCAAGTACTTGCTGCTGTTATGGGTGTGATAAATGGAGCATTTTTAGTTTTCTTTATAGTTTCGCTGGTTCCAATTCTGCTGACATTAGCTCCTTTTGAAAATTTTTATACATACATTGAGGATTCTACGTTAAGTAACTTTTTCTTTAAATACAATATCTTTACCAATCTGGTGAAAGGGTATATATGATTATTTGCCGTACGCAGATAATAATGCTTTTGATAATTTCCTGACATCCATTAGCTAAATGTGAGCTGTTTATTTCGGTACGATAGTTTTATCTGCTTATTGAATAACTGCTTATCAAATAAAATACAGAATAAATAAGGAAATAATATTTATTTAATTTAATACTGTAAAATCCACTGATATTTATATCTCAGCAGAATCCGTAATCGGTATGCTGAGATATATTTATATTGAGAAAATATTATACAAACCTGTAACTATGCGCAAAATGTACACGACACTTTTGATACTGTACCGAATAGCCTGCTATTATATTTTTTAACATGTATAGCTTATATAATAAATGCTGAGAAGGAAAATAAGTTTGCATACTTTTATAATAGAAATTTAATTTGTTTCGTGATTGGATTGAATTTCAATTGAAATATAAATATATAAAAATTACTTCCACTTTTAAGTTTTCTTTTAAACTACATAGAAAAAACTTAATACATTTGGCCCGGATACCAAAACGTTTACAAAAAAACACAGGTGCTTTATGTAATGATAATACTTACTTTATATCCTGATTTGTAAGATATATATAACAGTTACATTAAATATAGATTAATGATATGCAAATCTGCCATTGGGATGTACTATAAAATTTTTTCTTAACCTCTTAAAAAGCTGGAAGCTGCTATTTTAATAAATAGCAGCTTCCAGCATCCTTCTTTTGAAAAATATTGTCCATGCTGATATGTAGATTAGATTGGCACAAACCGAAGACAAACTCTTTCAATGTTTCACGTGAAACATTTTATTGTGCCATTAATGTTTCACGTGAAACATTTTATCGTTTCATTCTATCCATTATTCTTTCAAGATCTTCATTACTATAGTATTCTATCTGTATTATTCCTCTTTTCCTTCCGGGTTTTATTGTTACTCTTGTTCCAAAGTATTCTTCCAAATTTTCTTCAATTTCGATTAAATAGCTTGGCTTTGCGGTATTTGCAGCACCTTTTTGCTTTTTGTCTTCACCCTCAAGTCTTTTTGCCAAATTCTCAGCTTCACGAACGCTTAAATCATTTTCTATAATATTTTTTACCAATATATCTCTTAATGTATGATCACGTAAGCTTAGTAATGCTCTTGCGTGGCCGGGCGTAATTAACCCGTCCTCTATATGTTTTATTATTTCTTCACTTAGTGTAAGAAGCCTAAGTGAATTTGATACAGCCGGTCTGCTCCAACCTATTCTTTCCGCCACCTCTTCCTGAGTAAGGCCATATTCTTCAATTAATTGTTTAATTCCCTGGGCTTCTTCGATAGGATTCAAGTCTTCACGCTGAAGATTTTCTATTAAAGCAATTTCTACGACCTCATTCTCACTTATATCACGTATTATCGCCGGAATATGGGTTAATCCGGCTATTCTTGCTGCACGCCATCGTCTTTCACCCACAACAATCATATATCTTTCTTTATTTGGTTTTACAATTATCGGCTGTACAACTCCGTGTTGTTTAATAGATTCAGCAAGCTCCTTTATCTTTTCCTGATCAAATTTTTTTCTTGGTTGATCTGTGTTTGGATCGATTTGATTTATTGCAATTTCCTGTACATGTCCACTCTGAGCATCGGTATCCAGCTCATCAATTGACGGAAGCAGAGCATCTAAGCCTTTACCCAGTCCTCGCCTTGCCATTATATCAACTCCTCATTATTTTCTAGAAACTCTTCTGCCAGTTCATTGTATGCAACTGCACCAACACATTTCGGATCGTATAATGTTATCGGCATTCCATGACTTGGTGCTTCACCAAGTCTCACATTTCTCGGTATTATTGATCTATACACTTTATCTCTGAAATGCTTTTTTACATCTTCTACGACTTGTATTGAAAGGTTTGTTCTTGCATCAAACATTGTTAATACAACGCCCTCTATTTCCAACAAAGGGTTCAAATTCTTTTTCACAAGACTTATGGTGTTAATTAGCTGACTTAAACCTTCCAAAGCATAGTATTCACACTGTATCGGAACAATTACTTTATCCGATGCAGTCAAAGCATTAATTGTAAGCAGACCAAGGGAGGGGGGACAGTCAATAAATATGTAATCATAGTCGCTATTTATATTTTCAATTGCTTTCTTTAATATAGTTTCCCTTGCCATCATGGGTACCAGTTCAATCTCTGCACCTGCCAATTCCAGCTTTGATACTATAATGTCCAGGTTTTCTATCTGTGTTTTTACAATTGTTTCGTTTATATCAATGCCATTTACCAGAACATCGTATATTGAATATTTAATCTCGTTTTTTTCAATTCCAAATCCACTGGTGGTATTACCTTGTGGATCTATATCTATAACAAGTACTTTTCGTCCTTTGCTTGCTATGCAGGCGCTTAAATTTACATTGGTAGTAGTTTTCCCGACTCCTCCTTTTTGGTTTGCAATAGAAATTATTTTGGACATGGAAACATCTCCTTCTTATTGATGCCTTTCATCTCCTATTATATTAGATTATCATATTTTATTAAAGTATAAATTCCTGTTTTTTGTCAGAATATTATGTTTTTCTATTCTATTATCTTTACAAATCCTATTTTTCTGTCTGGTAATATATTTTTCCAAAAATAAAAAAAGCACAGTTATCGAATTTTCGAAAACTATGCTTAATTGCTTAGCCTTCCTTTGGTATTTTAACTATTATCTCTATGCAATCATCTTTATCCTTTTGTGTTACCTGAGGTTTTAAACCATATTCTTTTATCATATTTACAGCTTTTTTTATTGTATTTATAAAAATCCTTGTATCACTGTAATATCGGTGCATTTTTACCTGATCCATTTTTTCATTCTGTTCAAATTGTAGTTTTTTTAATATTCTTGTTATCATCATCTCAGTTTCTTTTACAGTATATTTTTTCTTTATTATTTGCTTTAATGCTTTTAGTTTTAGCTCATCATCAGGTAGCCTTAATAAAGCTCTGGCGTGTCGTTCAGTTAAGTTGTTCATTATCAATAATTTCTTAATATTATCCGGTAATCTTAAAAGTCTTATCTTATTTGCAATTGTCGATTGATTTTTTCCTATTTTTTTAGCCAGCTCCTCCTGTGTAAAACCGTGATCCTGTATTAGAGACGCATAACCAACTGCTTCGTCCAAATAATGCAGGTCTTCCCGCTGCAAATTTTCTATCATAGCAAGGATGGCCGAATCCTTTTCATGAGTGGCGATTACAATAGCAGGGATATATTCCATCCCAACCATCTTGCTCGCCCTTAATCGTCTTTCGCCGGCAACCAGTTCATATGAATCGGACCCAATTCTACGGACAGTAATGGGCTGTAGTACTCCATATTCTTTAATTGATTGGGACAGTTCTTCCAATGCCTGCTTGGAAAATTCTTTTCTTGGCTGATAAGGATTCGGTCTGATTTTATCAATAGGTATTTCCTGTACTATCTTGTTTTTTCCCGACACATTATTTTTTATACTCTGCAAACTTTTTATTTTTAACATAAAATCGCCCCCATTCTTTATACTCTATTCTCCATATCTTGTTAAATTCCTTCTTATTTTCTCATTTTATATATTTATTTTTGTTTTTATCTTTATTGCTTTCGTTTTCTCTTTTTTTCTTCATTTTTCATCATTCTTTTATTAAAATATAAAAAAATCGCCATTATAATGGCGATTTTTTTGGCTTTCCTGTAGAACGGGGGTATTTATTCGGCGTATTTTTTGTTTTCTTTATTATAACTATATTGTGCGTTTTTTCAGAATAGGGTACATCCATATTTTTGACATCAACCATTTCTCCTCCAAGCAAATCTATTGCGTTGGTTGCATCGGATATTTCATCATTTACACCGGGTCCCTTATACGCTAAAAATAATCCTCCCGGTTTAATAAATGGTATACAATATTCACATAATGTCCTAAGTTTAGCAACCGCCCGGGAGACAACTATATCATAATTTTCACGGTGTGTATCCTGCCTTGCTAATATTTCAGCCCTTTCGTGAACTACGTTTATGCCTTTCAGATCCAGCTTATCAATTACTTCACTAACAAAAATTACACGCTTTCTTGAAGCATCAAGCAGAGTCATATCAATTTCCGGCTTTACAATTTTTATTGGAATACCGGGAAATCCGGCTCCCGTACCTACATCAATTATCCTCATTCCCGGTTTTATTATATTCATGTTTAATACCGATACAGATCCCAGGAAAAGCTCAGCCACAATCTCATAAGGCTCGGTCATTGCTGTTAAATTGACAGATTTGTTCCTTTCTATAAGCAGATCCATATATTTATTGAATTTGTTTATCACTTCATCGTTTACATTAATATTGCATCTCAAAAGGCCTTGCTTTAAAATCTCATTCTCGCTTTTCAAAAATTTTTGACCTCCTCATTTTTTCGATGTACACCATAAGGACCGATATATCGGCTGGTGAAACACCGGAAATCCTTGATGCCTGACCTATTGACCGGGGTTTTATTTCCTTTAACTTCTGTCTGGCTTCAATTCTTAACCCGCTAATATCGTCATATTCAATATCTTCCGGTATTATCTTATTCTCCATTTTTTTGAATTGTTCGGCCTGTCTTATCTGTTTCTTTATATAACCTTCGTACTTAATCTGGATCTCCACCTGTTCCCGTTCCTGTCTGCCAAGTTCCTTATTATCAAACCCTAATTCTTCTATATCATCATATCCAATCTCAGGCCGTTTCAGCAAATCATAAAGTGTAATACCGCTTTTAATCAGGGATGTACCCTTACGTTCCAAAAACTCAAGTATTCTATCCGTTGGTGATATGATAATCTCTTTAATTCTTTCCAGTTCTTTTTCTACTAACTCTTTCTTCTTCATATACCTGTCATATCGTTTATCATCCACCAGCCCAACTTTTCGTCCGGCTTCAGTCAATCTTAGATCGGCATTATCCTGTCTTAACAGCAGTCTGTACTCAGCCCTTGATGTCATCATTCTATAGGGCTCGTTTGTTCCCTTGGTTACCAGATCGTCTATCAGTACACCAATATAGGCCTGAGATCTGTCCAGTATCAATGGAGGTTTATCTTTTATATACTGAACTGCATTGATTCCGGCTATTAAGCCTTGAGCAGCTGCTTCTTCATAGCCCGAGCTTCCATTTATCTGTCCGGCAAAGAACATCCCTTCTATATCCTTGCTTTCCAGAGACAATTTCAGTTGAGTGGGATCAATACAATCATATTCTATGGCATAAGCCGGACGCATTATCTCTACATTTTCCAAACCCGGTACCGTGCGGTACATGGCAATCTGAACATCCACCGGCATGCTGGTTGATAAGCCCTGTGCATACATCTCCAGTGTATCCAGACCCTCCGGCTCTATAAACACCTGATGGCTTTCCTTATCCTTAAATTTTACAACCTTGTCCTCGATGGAAGGACAATACCTGGCTCCAACACCCTCAATCACACCTGAATAGAGAGGGGAACGGTGTAAATTCTGCCTTATTATTTCATGAGTACGGGAATTTGTATAAGTAAGCCAGCAGGGTACCTGCTCCCTTACTATGGAATCATTCATAAATGAAAAGGGGATAATTATTTCATCTCCCGGCTGCTCTTTCATTTTTGTAAAATCTATACTTCTTCTGTTAACTCTGGCCGGTGTTCCGGTTTTAAATCTTCTGAGTCTGAACCCAAGATCCGCCAGACACCGGGACAAATAATTGGCGGGGAAAAGGCCGGACGGGCCGCTGTTTGAAGAAAACTCTCCGATAATAACTCTGGATTTTAAATAAACACCAGTTGCTACAACAACGGCACGACATTTATAATATTCTCCGGTAGANNATATTCTCCGGTAGTCAACAGAACACCGTCAACCCGGTTCCCGAGTACCTTAATGGCTTTTACCTCGCCCTGTTTTACATCCAGATTCTCCTGATTTTCCAGCGTCAACTTCATTGAAACATGGTATTTCCTTTTATCGGCCTGCGCCCTTAATGAATGCACAGCAGGACCTTTCCCGGTATTTAACATCCTTATTTGAATAAAAGTCTTGTCCGTGTTTATTCCTATCTGCCCGCCCAGGGCATCTACTTCCCTGACAAGATGTCCCTTGGAAGTACCGCCTATAGATGGATTGCATGCCAGCATTGCAATCCCTTCCAGGCTTATTGAAAATACCGCTGTTTTACAGTTTAAGCGGGCAGCAGCCAGGGCAGCTTCACATCCGGCATGCCCAGCACCTATCACTATAACATCATAATAACCAGCATAGAATTCCATAGCCAATTCCCTCTACTTTCCCAAACAAAACTCGGAAAAAATTTTATCCAGGAGATCTTCCGTCACCGTTTCTCCGGTAATAGTACCCATTGCGTCACATGCTTCTCTTACATCAATTGATACAAGATCAAGCGGTATGTCTTTTTCCAATGCAGATAAAGCCTCTTCTATATGTTCCCTGGCTCTGATAAGGGCCTCCTGATGCCGTAAATTTGTTATAAGCACTTCATCCTGTGCCAAAACTTTTCCTCCCATTACCATATCATGAATACAATCTTCAACGTCTGAAATACCTTTGCCAAGTTTTACGGAAGTCTTAATTACAGGTGCATTTCCAATATGATCATTAATAGCCTGTAAATCTATAACCATGGGATTATCCATCTTATTAAGCACCACAATCTTTTTTTTATCCTTTATATCTTCTGCAATTTCCAGGTCATCGTCATCATAGGGTCTGGACGCATCCATCACCCAGAGAATCAAATCCGCTTCCTGTATACTTTGTTTGGATCTTTTTATCCCTATGTCCTCAATAATATCCGTTGCTCTTCTTATCCCTGCGGTATCAAGAATTCTTACCAGTACCCCCTTTATATCGAGGGACTCTTCTATAACATCCCGGGTAGTACCGGGTATATCGGTGACGATTGCCCGGTTTTCTCTTAACAGAGCATTCAAAAGAGAAGATTTACCTACATTTGGTTTTCCGACAATAACGACTTTTATCCCCTGCCGTATGAGCTTTCCCTGTTCAGCAGTACTCAAAAGCCTGTCAATCTCCTCTATCAGGAAAGTAAACCTCTCTGCATACTGTTCTTTGTCAACCTCTTCGATATCCTCCTCAGGATAATCAATTGTAACCTCAATCCTGGCCATTATATCAATTAAATTCTCTCTCATTTCCCGAATTTTGGATGACAGTGCCCCCTCCATTTGTAATAAAGAGGTCTTTGCAGCTGATTCGGTTTTTGCACATATTAAATCCATTACGCCTTCAGCCTGGGCCAGATCTATCCTCCCATTCAAAAAAGCCCGTTTTGTAAATTCACCGGGTTCGGCCAGTCTGGCTCCGTGCTGTATGGCAATCTTCAATATTTTACGCAGGGGTATAATTCCCCCATGACAGTGAATTTCTGCAATATCCTCTTTTGTATATGAATTAGGTGCCCGCATAATGACCATAAGAACTTCGTCCACAGTATTTCCTTCACTATCTACGATCTTGCCATAGTTAAAGTACCTGTTCTTAAAATATTCTAATTTTTTATTATTTTTCGTCCTGAACATATTCCCTGCAATCTCGAGGGCCCTGTTTCCGCTCATTCGGACGATACCTATACCCCCTACACCAATAGGCGTAGATATTGCGGCAATTGTATCTTCCATCAGCATATTTTGTGTACCACTTCCTTCTTGTTATCAAACTTTTCGCAGTCATATTATAAACAGGTAAGGTTATATTCTATCCATTTCCATCGTAATTTCAATATGTTTTAAATAATCATTAAAAATAATATTAACCCAGTATCGCTACTGGGTTAATTAAAAGGTGACAACGATATTATTTTAATTTTATCACAACTTTACGATATGGTTCATCTCCTTCACTGTATGTTATAACATGGGGATGATTCTGGAGTGTGGAATGAATAATGCGCCTCTCATATGGATTCATCGGCTCCAGTACGATACTCCTTTTTGTTCTCTGTACCTTGTTCGCCAGACGTTTTGCCAGCCTTCTTAAAGTCTCTTCTCTTTTGCTTCGGTATTCTTCAGTATCTATAACAATTCGCTTGTATTCATCATTGTTTTTATTTACAGCAAGATTGGTCAAATACTGAAGTGCATCCAGGGTTTCGCCTCTGTATCCAATGAGTAAACCCATATTATCTCCGCTCAAATGAACCATTATTTTAGAATCTTCTTCTTTAATTGCAATTTTAGCTTCAACGTCCATAAATTCGAAAAGTTTTGATAAAAAATCTTTTACCTCGTCTTTGATGTCACTCTTTATAGTTGCTCTAATTTTAGCATTTTTCCCGCCAATTATTCCAAAAAGCCGTCTTTCCGGCTGTTCAATTATCTCTATATCTAAATTATCCCTTCTAACACCCAATTGCGCTACAGCCATCAATATAGCTTCTTCAACGGTTCTACCAGAAGTCTCCACGCTTTTCACGTTTTTGCACCTTCTTTCTCAGGCTGATTTAAATGATTATATATAAATTGCTGAACAATTTGAAAGATATTGCTTGTTATCCAGTAAATACCGAACGCGGCTGTATACATAGATGTAAACCATACCGACAGTATAGGGAATATAGTTGTAAATCCCTTTGTCTGCTCATTGTTCCCGGAAGGATTTGCAATTTTACCCTGATAATATGAGGTAATACCGGCAAGGACAGGGAGTATAAAAACACCATTCCAAACACCGGAGAAAAAGTCTATACGCTTTCCGGACACGCTAACCAAAGGTGAATCAGCAATCCATATATTCCTTATCCATAAAAATCTGAAAGAACTGTAATTGGAAGTCTGTAAAAATTGGTATACTTCCTGATCGCTTATTTTATTGATTGCATTTACCAGTAAGTCTATATTTTCACTTCCAGCTACTTCTTTTAATTTTTCAATTATAGGTAAATCAGTCCTTATAAACAGTTGAGGAAGAATATCAGAGAAATTCCCTCTAATCTCTGCTGATTTGTCTACTACTTCTTTTATTTGGTCAAGAACAGGAACAATTGAAGGTTCGTATTGATTCAACAGTTCCATAAAAAATTCTCCCAGTGCAACACTTGCAATCTGTCTTAAAGCGGCAAATAAAGCAAAAAATATGGGGAGCTGTAACAGTAAAGGAAGACAACCGCCAAGCGGGTTTATTCCATGTTTTTGATATAATTCAGCTGTTTTTCTGTTTCTTTTCTCGGGATCATTTTTATATTTTTCATTTATTCTATCCATTTCCGGTTTTATTTCATTAATTTTTCTTGTAGAAGCTCTGCCCTTCAAATCAAGGGGCAAAAGCGCAAATCTCATTAATATGGTAAACAAAATCACTGAAAGACCGTAATTGTTAGTCACATTATTTATAAGCGTCAAAATGTAACCCAGAAAATTTACAAATGATCCCCATAAGCCTGGGTTAGCAGCCTGAATAACGACAACATTTTCAAATAGTATAAACTGCACCATTATTTTTTCTACCCCCACTATTTACTCTAACGGGTCATATCCACCCGGATGAAAAGGATGGCATCTTGATATTCTTTTTATTCCCATACTCAAACCTTTTAAAACACCATACTTTTCCAAAGCCTGTACAGTATATTGAGAACACGTAGGATAAAATCTGCAACTTTTGGGCAATGCAGGGGAAATAACCGTCTGGTATACTTTAATAATCCAAATTATCAATACACTCAGTAATCTATTTACACGGACCCGATACAACTTAATTCGTCTCCTTTAAAAGCCGCGCTCTTTTCAATAAGTCATCAACCGCATTCTCCATCACCGAAAAATCTATATTTCGCGCATTCTGACGTACGATAAATATCAAATCATACCCATCTTTTACATGAGGAATCCTATGACGATAAATTTCCCTTAACTGTCGTTTAATCCTGTTTCTTCTAACCGATTTCCCGTATTTTTTACTTACAGTAAACCCCGCTCGCGTAACCGGCAGTCCTGATCTGCGATAAACCAAAACAAAATATGCATTGGCTATTGATCTGCCTTTTTTATAAGTACGATTAAAATCCGCTCTTTTGCGTAGTCTGTAAATCTTTTTCACACCGTTTCCTCTCCAGGAATAAACTGGGCACTATCAACTGCGATAAAAGGCCACCTCTCAGCGGCCTTATGCTGTTAATACCTTTCTTCCCTTTTTTCTCCTTCGTTTAATTATCAAACGACCACTTCTTGTACTCATTCTTTTTCTGAATCCATGTTCTCTTTTTCTTCGCCTGATTTTTGGCTGATACGTTCTTTTCATGTCTTATCCTCCTTCCTTACATAAAGCTTTTACGAGTTGCTTGGATTAATGAATAAAATGGATTATTTCCTTTATCCAGGAAAAACTTAAACCGATTCAGGACTGCTTAATCGCATCCATCCGAAGTTTTCCTCGTAAAAACCCTGCTTTGTCCTCCTTTGTTACCTTAGTATTATAAGCGAAACTTCAGCGGCATGTCAAGAAAACAAAACACAACTCATTGATTATCCACAAAGAATCTGATATTATATATTTGCTGTTGATAACTTTGTTATGTATTTATTTATATAATAAGGAAGAAAAATTTTTAGTTATACACATTCTGTGGATAACTTTGTGTATAACTTGCAGGTTTTGATTGTTAAATTTTCATATTATCGGTTTTTTTCCACCTGTGAATAATGTTAACAACTTTTTATCAAGTTTATATATTTTTTATTTTACCTTTTCAAGGTTATTTTACTATATATTATTCTAAAATACGGAAAAAATAAAATTTAGAAGGTTTTCCCACATTCTTTAGGAGGTTTTTATTTATGGACAAGAATATTAATGACATTTGGCAAAAAACCCTGCAAAATCTTAAAACTCAGCTATCTGACGTTAGTTTTGACACCTGGATTAGGGTAATCCAGCCGTTAACAATAAAAGACAATGAAATAGTACTCAGTGTCCCAAACGAATTTACAAAGAATATCCTACAGTCACGTTACATAGATACGATATCAGGTTCGTTGAAAGAAGTGATCGGAAGTCCTGTCTTTATTAATTTTATTCTAGAAAATGAAGTTGACTCATTCCTTGAGACAATGAGTCCGAAGGACATGGATAACAACCACATACATAGCGTATTAAATCCAAAATATACGTTTGATACATTTGTGGTGGGCAACAGCAACAGGTTTGCTCATGCAGCCTGTCTGGCAGTTGCTGAAGCACCGGCAAAAGCCTATAACCCCTTATTCATATATGGCGGAGTGGGACTGGGCAAAACCCATCTTATGCATGCCATAGGACATTTTATTTTGGACAATAATCCTAATGCTAAAGTACTTTATGTTACATCAGAAAAATTTACTAACGAATTGATTAACTCTATCCGGGATGATAAAAATGTAGAGTTCCGCAACCGGTACCGTACCATCGATGTACTGTTAATCGACGATATTCAGTTTATTGCCGGAAAAGAGAGAACGCAGGAAGAATTTTTCCATACATTTAATGCACTGCACGAAGCAAATAAGCAGATTATTATATCCAGCGACCGTCCACCCAAAGAAATTCCAACCCTTGAGGACAGATTACGTTCCAGGTTTGAATGGGGATTGATTGCCGACATCCAGCCCCCGGATCTTGAAACCAGAATTGCTATTTTGAAGAAAAAGGCTGAACTCGAAGACTTAGAAATAGATGATGAAATACTCCTTTTTATTGCAAAAAGAATCGAATCCAATATAAGGGAACTTGAGGGAGCATTAATAAGGATTATGGCTTATGCCTCTCTGACAAACAATAAATTAAGTCTTTCAATAGCAGACGAAGCATTAAAAGATATACTTTCCAACAACCAGCCCAGGGAAATAACAATTCCTTTAATACAGCAGGTTGTTGCACAGCATTTTGATCTCAAAGTAGAAGATTTTAAGTCCAAAAAGAGGAGCAGGCCAATTGCATTTCCCAGGCAGATTGCAATGTATTTAAGCAGAATACTTACAGACCAGTCGCTGCCCAAGATTGGCGAGGAATTTGGCGGACGGGATCATACAACTGTCATCCATGCACACGATAAGATAGAAAAGGAAATGCAAAGTAACAGTCAGCTAAGAAATACAATCGATGAACTGATTAAAAAAGTAAAGGAAAACTAATTACTTATCCACACTTAGTGTTGACAAACGGTGGAAACTTTAAGTGGAAAGGCACAAATTATCCCCATATTATCCACATCGTGTTTGTGGATTTTACGCCTTTCGACATAATAATCCACATGTTCACAACAACTACTACTACTGTTACTACTACCTATTAATTATATTCATCAACTATAGGAGGTATGTCATGAAATTTAAATGTAATCAAAAAAATTTAGCATCTGCCATATCAACCATACAGAGGGCTATATCATCCAGAATCACCCTTCCAATACTTGAAGGATTCCTTATTGAAGCAAAGGATAATATGGTGCGTCTTGTAGGTACTGATCTGGACCTGATTACTATACAGACATTTATATCTGCCGAAGTAACAGAGGAAGGTTCGGTAGTAATGCCCTCACGTGTTTTTGGGGATGTTGTACGGAAACTCCCGGAGGCCGATATAGACGTACAGCTGGGCGAACGATTTCAAGTGGATATTAAATGCCAAAGTACCTTTATAACGGTGCAGGGGCTGGATCCGAATGAATATCCTGAAGTTCAGCAAATAGAAGATAAGCAGCCTATACAGATACAGCAGGATACATTAAGAAGCATGATTCAGCAGTCTATTTTTGCAGTTGCTTCTGATGAAACAAGACCAGTATTAACCGGTGCCCTGATTGAAATCCAAAATGATTCCATCAACATAGTATGTCTTGACGGTTACAGATTGGCACTAAGAAAGGAACACTTACCGGATGTAACTGAAGATATCAGTATGATTGTACCCGGTAAAGCCCTGAATGAGATCAGCAGAATTCTCAGTGAAGATGAAACAAATGTAAATATCATTGTCGGAGACAAGCATGTAATTTTTGATATTGGGCATACACAGATAATATCCAGATTGCTGGAAGGAGATTTTGTAAATTATAGGCAGATAATTCCTCAGGAATATAAAACCAGGGTAAAACTGGATACTCTTCTTTTGCATCAGAGCATAGAAAGGGCTTCACTGATGGCAAGAGAGCTGGAAAATAATTTGATAAAACTAAATATTCAGGATGACAAACTAATAATAACATCAAATTCCGAAATTGGTAAAATATATGAAGAAATACCTATTGTTCTTGAAGGTAAAAATCTTGAAATTGCATTTAATGCCAGATATATGCTGGATGTACTTAAGGTAATGAAGGATGAGGAAATATGCCTTGATTTTACAACAAATGTAAGCCCGTGTATAATTCGTCCTATTGAAGGGGAAGAGTTTTGTTACCTTGTACTTCCGGTAAGACTTTACAACTAAAACATAAACCGGCATATGACAAGAAAGGAGGAAAGGGAGTACTCCTGTCCATCTTGTATTAAGATGGGATCTCCTCTGTACAAAAAATGAATCCTATCAAAATTAATACCGATTACATAAAGCTGAATCAGTTTTTAAAATGGGCAAATATAGCATATTCAGGTGCTGAGGCCAACATAATGATCCGTGAAGGAATGGTGAAGGTAGACGGGGTTGTAGAGTTAAGAAGGGGAAGAAAACTATACCCCGGAAATACTGTTGAAGTGGAAGGAGCAGGCTCATACCTTGTAGTTAAGGAAGGAAGTGCTGGGATTGCATCTGAGGGAACTAACCCTTAATAATTACAGGAACTACAAGAGCGCTACTCTGGGGTTTGACAGCAAAAGAGTGTTGATTACCGGTAAAAATGCTCAAGGCAAGACTAATATACTTGAGTCAATATTTCTTGCCTGTACCGGCAGATCACACAGGACATCGAAGGATTCTGAACTTATAATGCTGGGAGAGGAAAGCTGTAACATAAGGGTTGACGTAGAGAGAAAGACAGCACAGTTTAGTATAGATATTAATATCAGCCGTAAGGACAGAAAAAGGATTAAGATAAATGGAATGGCCATCCAGAGGATGGGTCAGCTGATGGGTCATTTAAATGGTGTTATGTTTTCACCTGAAGATTTAAAGATTGTTAAAGAATCTCCTTCCGAACGAAGGCGTTATATGGACATGGAGATATCCCAGATTAAACCACAGTATTTTTATTACCTGCAGCAGTATAACAGGATATTGACCCATCGTAACAACCTTCTTAAACAGATCAACAAAAAAGCCGAACTAAAAAAGACTCTGAGTATTTTTGATGAGCAGTTGGCTGAAGCAGGAGCGTTTATCATAAATCAGCGGCATGAATTTATAACTAAGCTTTCTCGGATAGCAAAAAGGATTCATAAAAAGATTTCTTCAGATATGGAGGAGCTGAATATTAAATACAAACCGTCTTTGAGGGTTCGAAGCTTTGATATCGAATCGATTCAGCAGGATTTTTTGGATGCGCTGGAAATAAACCATTTGGAGGATATACAGCGTGGAAATACCGGTGTGGGCTGCCACAGGGATGATATAAATTTCGAACTGAACGGCATGGATGTGAAAATATTTGGTTCCCAGGGTCAACAGAGAACAGTGGTTCTGTCGTTGAAGCTGTCGGATATTGAACTGATGTATGGGGAAACGGGGGAATACCCCGTTCTATTATTGGACGATGTGATGTCTGAACTGGATGAAGAGAGGCAGATAAAACTGTTTCAGGAACTAGGTGATGTTCAAACCTTCGTTACAACTACAGATTACAGGAGCATACCGGCACAAGAGCTTGAAAAATTCGAAACTCTGGTGATAAACGAAGGAAAAATTCAAAAAATGGCGAATATTGTATAATACAGTCAAATAATCAATAGTTAAGCTTTTATGTTTATTTTAAAAGGGTTATAATAGACTTGGTGGTTATTTTTGCTTTAAATGGAGGAATAGTCTAATGGTTTTACATTTGGGAGAAGATACAGTAGTTTCTATGAAAAATGTGATTGCCGTATTGGATGCAAAAACTGCCTGTTTATCCCGTATAAACAGGGAGTTTTTAAAAACGGCTGAAGAAGAAGGATTTATAAAAAAAGTTTCAAACGAAGAGCCAAAAACTATTGTATTAGCAGAGGTAAATAAAAAGAGTGTGATCTATTTATCTCCAATTTCATCTACTACCCTTCTCAAAAGAAGTACATTTATTGAAAAAATAGCCTTAGATAGAAAGAATACGGAGGGAAATAAATAATGGAGCAACTAAGAAACGGACATGATAACAGTCTTTCCAATTATGATGAGACACAGATTCAGGTTCTGGAAGGGTTGGAAGCTGTCAGAAAAAGACCCGGTATGTATATCGGCAGCACGGGAATTAAAGGACTCCATCAGCTTATTTATGAAGTTGTTGATAATAGTATTGATGAAACCATGGCGGGTTTTTGTGACCGCATACATGTTGTAATCCATAAAGATTTATCAGTTACCGTTTCGGACAACGGAAGGGGAATACCTGTAGGTATCCATCCTAAGATGGGTAAGCCTGCTGTTGAAGTGGCTCTTACCGTTTTGCATGCCGGAGGCAAATTTGATGGACGGGGTTATAAGGTATCAGGCGGTCTTCATGGGGTAGGTGTTTCTGTTGTAAATGCCCTTTCAGAATGGCTGGTGGTGCATGTAAAGCGGGATGGAAATATATACAGGCAGCGGTACGAGAAAGGTAATACCGTATCTGAACTGGAGATCATAGGAAATAGTGACGGGACAGGTACCAGCATTACATTTAAACCGGATCCTGTAATATTTGAAGAATTGAATTTTAATTATGAGGTTCTCAGCAATCGTTTACGCGAGCTGGCTTTTTTGAATAAAGGATTACGTATAATACTGGAGGATGAAAGGCAGGAGACAAGAAAGGAATATCATTATGAAGGTGGAATTGCATCTTTCGTAAAATATCTTAACAAAAACAAAACCCCGATTCATCCCGAGCCCATATATATTTCAGGAGAAAGGGATACGACCTCAATAGAGGTAGCAATCCAATATAACGATTCGTATGTTGAAAACATATATTCATTTGCCAACAATATTGCAACTCAGGAAGGCGGTACTCATCTCATCGGATTAAAATCCGCATTAACCCGGGTAATTAATGAGTACGCAAGAAAGTACAATTTACTCAAACAAACTGATGAAAACCTCTCAGGAGAGGATGTCAGGGAAGGAATAGTTGCCATAATCAGCGTAAAGATTATAGAGCCCCAGTTTGAGGGTCAGACCAAGACAAAGCTGGGAAATACAGAGGTTCGCGGAATGGTTGAAAGTATTGTTGGCGATAAATTAATGGCATTTTTGGAAGAAAATCCATCTGTCGCCAAGGCAATAATAGAAAAAGCAGTAAGTGCTGCCAGAGCAAGGGAAGCTGCCCGAAAAGCACGGGAACTGGTCAGAAGAAAGAGTGCCCTTGAGAGCACCACACTGCCGGGTAAGCTTGCCGATTGTACCGAGAAGGATCCGTCATTGAGCGAAATATTTCTGGTAGAGGGTGATTCAGCCGGGGGTTCAGCCAAGCAGGGGAGGGACAGACGTTTCCAGGCAATATTACCTCTCCGGGGTAAGATATTAAACGTGGAAAAGGCAAGGATTGAGAAAATACTTGGCAACGAGGAAATAAAAGCCATGGTAACGGCTTTCGGTACGGGGATAGATAATGAGTTTGACATAAGTAAACTTAGATATCACAGGATTATATGCATGACAGATGCTGATGTGGATGGCAGCCACATACGTACTCTTTTGCTTACATTCTTTTACAGATATATGAGGCCTCTTATTAAAAATGGGCATATTTATATAGCTCAGCCCCCCTTATACAGGGTATCCAAGGGGAGAGGAGAATATTATGTATACAGTGACGCGGAATTGGAGGAGCTGCTTGAAAGAATCGGACGAGATGGTATTGAGGTACAGAGATATAAGGGTTTGGGGGAAATGAATCCTGAACAGTTGTGGGAGACCACCATGAACCCTGAGACCAGGACTATTTTAAGGGTTACTATGGAAGATGCCATAGCAGCTGATGAAATTTTTACCATATTGATGGGGGACAAGGTTGAGCCGCGCCGGGAATTTATTGAAGATAATGCAAAACTCGTAACGAATCTGGATATATAATAA
Source organism: Clostridiales bacterium DTU092 (assembly GCA_001513505.1). Lineage (GTDB taxonomy): Bacteria > Bacillota > Clostridia > Caldicoprobacterales > Caldicoprobacteraceae > DTU074. The sequence continues at coordinate 21,055 of LFTM01000269.1, forward strand.
AAGCGATAGAGAGGAATGCATTCTATGGAAAATGTAAATCAGAAAATTATTGATGTTAATATAGAAGATGAAGTAAAAAAATCTTTTATTGACTATGCCATGAGCGTAATCGTCAGCCGTGCACTTCCTGATGTCCGGGATGGTTTGAAACCCGTTCACCGGAGAATACTTTATTCCATGTATGAATTAGGTGTTACCCCCGATAAACCCTACAGAAAATCTGCAAGGGTTGTCGGGGATGTATTGGGTAAATATCATCCTCATGGAGAGGGTGCTGTGTACGATGCCATGGTAAGGATGGCACAGGATTTTTCCACAAAATATCCTTTGGTGGACGGTCACGGCAATTTTGGTTCGATAGATGGTGATTCTGCTGCTGCTATGCGTTATACTGAGGCCAGACTGTCCAGAATTGCCATGGAGCTTATGGCTGATATAAACAAGGAAACTGTTGATTTTATGCCAAACTTTGATGAAACTTTGAAGGAACCTACAGTTCTTCCTTCAAAGTTTCCAAATCTGCTTGTCAACGGTTCATCGGGTATTGCTGTTGGAATGGCCACTAACATTCCGCCCCATAATCTGGGTGAAGTGATAGACGGTACCATTGCCATTATTGACAACCCCGATATTACCATAGAACAGCTGATAACGAAGTATATAAAAGGACCGGATTTCCCGACTGGAGGAATAATCCTGGGGAAGGACGGAATCCGCCAGGCATATACTACGGGTAAAGGCCGGATAATAACCAGAGCAAAAGCAGAAATTGAGGAAACAACAAGCAACCGGTTCCAAATAGTGGTCACAGAGATACCCTATCAGGTAAATAAGTCCAAGTTAATAGAGAGAATTGCCGAACTGGTGCGAGAAAAAAGGATAGATGGAATTTCCGAGATCCGGGACGAATCGGACAGAACGGGAATGCGGATTGTAATTGAGCTTAAGAGGGATACAAATCCCAATGTGGTTTTGAATTCTCTTTATAAGCACACTCAAATGCAGAATACTTTTGGGGTTATTTTACTGGCTCTGGTAGATGGGCAGCCAAAGATTATGAACATCAAGGAGATGCTGGCCCATTATATTGATCACCAGAAGGAAGTTATAATCCGGAGAACCAGATATGATCTGGACAGGGCCATGGCAAGAGCACATATATTGGAAGGGCTGCTCATAGCTCTTGATCACATAGACGCGGTCATTACATTAATACGTAATTCCCAGACTGTGCAAATTGCCAGAGAGGGGCTAATCAAGAATTTTTCGCTTACAGAGAAACAGGCCCAGGCTATCCTTGATATGCGCCTGCAGCGGCTTACAGGATTGGAGCGGGAAAAAATTCAGCAGGAATATGCAGAACTGCAGGAAACCATAAAATATTTGAATGATATTCTGACAAATGAATATATGGTGTATAACGTTATAAAACAGGAACTGACCGAAGTTAAAGAAAAATATGCTGATGAAAGAAAAACTCAGATTTCATCAGAAACTGATGATATTGATGTTGAAGATTTAATACAGGAGCATGATATTGTTATTACCCTGACCCATTACGGATATGTAAAGAGGACACCTCTCAGTCTGTATAAGAGTCAGCACCGTGGGGGCAAGGGTATCATGGCGCTGCAAACCAGGGAAAATGATTTTGTAGAGGATATCTATATTACCTCCACCCATGACAGCTTGCTGTTCTTTACAAGTTTAGGCAAGGTATACGAGCTTAAGGCTTATGAAATACCGGAAGCCGGAAGGCAGGCAAGGGGAATGGCTATAATAAATCTTCTCCAGCTTGCACCGGGTGAAAGGATTCAGACTGTTATCCCGGTCAGAGATACCGATCATAAGAAGTATTTGTTAATGGCAACCAGGAACGGCATTGTAAAGAAAAGTCCATTGGAAGATTTCAGGAATATACGTAAAGACGGGCTGATAGCTATAAAGCTCAGAGAGGACGACGAGTTAATAAAAGTACAGATGACCGATGGAAATAAAGAGGTTATAATGGCATCTCATCTGGGTATGTCTATACGTTTCAAAGAATCAGATGTCCGGCCCATGGGCAGAACGGCTATGGGAGTTAAGGGAATGGAGCTTAATGAAGGAGACTATGTTATAGGTATGGAACTTGTAAAAGAGGGTGCCAGTGTTTTGTGTATCAGTGAAAACGGATATGGCAAGAAAACGCCGGTTGATGAATACAGAACTCAAACACGGGGTGGAAAGGGAATCATAACAATGAACACAACAAAGAAGACCGGTAACCTGGTAGCGTTGAAGATGGTAACAGATGATGATGATTTAATGATAATTAACTCTGAAGGAACGGTTATACGTATTGATACCAAGGAAATAGCAACCATGGGAAGAAATACCCAGGGTGTAACGCTGATGAAACTGGATGATGAGGCAACCGTGGTTTCAATTGCCAGGATAAGACGGGATCAGGAAGAAGAAATAGATGAGATGTAATTTCTTTTTATAAATTATGCCGCCAGTGAAGAAAATCAAGCTTTTGGTAATATTTTATGGAAAAACATAATGTTTGGTGGTATAATCTATGAATAAATATACATGAATTATAAATAGATAATCGGGAGGACTACTTATGAGCAATATACAGTTTATAAAAACCAGCACACCTAAACAAAGGCCGGACAATGATTCCTTGCAGTTTGGCAGTATATTTACGGATCATATGTTTGTTATGGACTACAGCACAGATAAAGGATGGTATGATCCCAGAATTGTTCCATACGGACCTTTTGAGGTAGAACCTTCTTTGATGACTTTTCATTATGGCCAGGCAATATTTGAAGGATTAAAAGCCTATAGAAATATACATGGCGATATAGTTACCTTTCGTCCGTTGGACAATATAGCACGTTTAAACCGTTCGGCTGAAAGGTTGTGTATCCCTCAGGTGGACGAGAAACTGGTATGGGAGGCTTTGAAAAAACTTCTGGAGATTGAAAAAGACTGGGTACCGGATGGAGAAGGTACTTCACTGTATATAAGGCCGTTTATCATAGCAACGGATCCATCTCTGGGAGTCAGGCCATCAGACACTTATAAATTTTTTATTATATTGTCTCCTGTTGGAGCTTATTATGCTGAAGGTTTTAAGCCGGTTAAGATATATGTTACTGACAAATATGTACGTGCTGCCAGGGGAGGCCTGGGTTATACAAAAGCTGCCGCAAATTACGCAGCCAGCTTATACGCAGCTGAAGAGGCCAAGAAAAAAGGCTATACTCAGGTGCTTTGGCTGGATGCATGCAGCCACAGTTATGTAGAAGAAGTAGGTACCATGAATATATTTTTCAAAATAGACGGGGTTTTGGTGACACCATCCCTGGAAGGAGGCAGCATACTGGGTGGAATTACCCGGGATTCAGTTATAACTCTGGCAGAATCGATGGGTTATAAGGTTGAGGAGAGACTGATCTCCATACAGGAAGTATATGAAGCTCACAGACAGGGCAAATTGGAGGATGTATTCGGAACCGGTACTGCTGCTGTAATATCTCCGGTTGGCGAGCTTAACTGGAATGATAATATTATTAAAATAAACGACGGCGAAATGGGAGAGTTCTCGAAGATGATGTATGACAAGCTTACGGGTATCCAGTATGGAAAAGAGGAAGATAGCTTCGGTTGGATAGAAAAGATATGCTGATAATTGATAATAGTAATTGATAAAAGGGGCATTACTCATCGCCCCTTTTATCAATTTTGCATATGATGTTATTCCTGATTTTGTATTTTTCTCTCTAAATCCTCTAACCGGCCCGGCATTTGAGCGGAAATTTGCTGATCTACCATTTGTTTTGCTGCCTGACTAGGATGGGAGGCTTCAAAAGTATACCATCCTCTATGATGCATGGCTTCCAGAAAAAGTTGTGCATGTTCCTGTTCTTCCTGCTGTATTTGCTGCAGTGCCTGGATAATGTTTTGATTAATGCACTCCATTATTGAGTTGTTATAAGCATCTGAAATATATTTTTCAGTCATGATTGAGTCATGAAGCATTTCTTTTTCGGTTAATTGATTTTGGGGCATTCCTATCCTCCTTATTTTATACTACTGATTACTTGGGGGTTTAAAACCACCTTGCTGAAGCAACATTTTAATGGTATTTGCGTGCTGTTCTTCCTGTTTGGCAACAAGATCAAATAGATATTTTATTTCCGGATCTACCGATTGAGCTGAATAGGTTTTATATTTGTTTATACAGATGTATTCTGCCCGGAGCTGATCTTCCAGCAGGATTCTTTCCTTATTGGTAAGCTCCATTTCTACTCCTCCTTTCATGCAATAGTTTGTCCCAATCGGGAATATTTAATAATTTATTATTATTTATAAAAAAAATTAAAGATTTAAGAAGGATTTTTCGTATTATTGTAGAAGTATATTTCTTAACAGTTTTGTAAAACATATTTAATAACTATTTAATGGAAGTGAATGCTAAAGAGGAGGATTTCATGAAAACAGCACGATATGTTGTAAAAGTACTTATTCTCATTTTCTGTTTTACTATTTTCACAGGTTTTACCTATGTCAGGAGCGACAGCACTAATAGCGGGAAACTGAATGTATATGCAATGTATATAAACGATACTGAGTTGGGTACCGTTAAATCTGCAGCTAAGGGGCTTAAGCTGTATGATGAGGTTATAGATAACATAAGGGATCGGTATTCTGATGATCAGGTATACATAAAGGCTGATATTTACTTTAAAGAAGTTCAGATAGATCATAATTTGCTGACGAGTGAGGAGTTATTAAAGAAGGCGTTGGAAGAGGCTATAGTAGTTGATACTAACGCATATGCAATAGTAATAGACGGGAAAGATGTCTGCTATTTAAAGACCCGTGAAGAAGCAGTTGAAGTACTGGAGAACGTAAAACTTCCGTATAAGCAGACAGTAGAGAACAAGGAAGATACGGAACTGGATGATATAGAATTTAAAGAGAAGGTAGATATTCAAGAAAGAATTGTAATGGTTTCCAGTATTGCTGATACCGAAAAGGCCGACAAAATTATTAGGACAGGTACCGATGAAATTAAAGAATATGAGATTGATGAAGGAGACACCCTGTGGGAAATAGCAAAGGAAAATGACTTACGGGTGGAAGATTTAATGGCGGCCAATCCGGATCTGGATCCGGAAAAAATAAAACCGGGACAAAAAATAAAACTTCAGGCTGTAAAAAGTCTTTTAACAGTTGTAACCCGTGAAAAGAAAGTTTACACCGAATCCATACCGTATGAAACGGTTGTGGAAGAAAGCAGCAGTCTGTATAAAGGTGAAAAGAAAATAAAGCAAAAGGGCCAGAATGGTGAAAAGGAAATACATGTTTCTATTGTTCGGGAAAATGGGAAAGAGGTTTCCAGGGAGAAGATAAGTGAGAAAGTATTAAAAGAACCTGTAAAGCAGATTGAGTTAAAAGGGACAAAAAGCCGGCCGCAGGCTACTACTTCCAGGAATAGGAATGTTACAGTTACAAGACCTTCTGATACTACTCCTATTTCAAAAAATGGAGTGGAGATGACGCCATGGTTTGGCGGTGCAAATAAAATCTTTACAAGAGGTTCGGTTGCCAAAATAACTCATGTGGACACCGGTTATACCTTCTATGCAAAACGCCGGGGAGGAACCAACCACGCTGATTGTGAACCTTTGACGGCAGCGGACACAGCGGTAATTAAAAAGATATATGGCGGAAAATTCAGCTGGACGCGCAAGGCTATTATAGTCCAGGTCAATGGTAAAAAGATGGCGGCTTCTATGAATGGTATGCCCCATGGTGGTTCCAGTATAAGCGGCAATAATTTCTCAGGACATTTTTGCATCCATTTCTACGGCAGCCGTACCCATGGCTCAGGCAAGGTGGATGCAGATCACCAGGCAATGGTAAAGAAGGCAGCAGGTCAATAAATTAATAATTTAAAAACCTCCCCGTTGAGGTAAAAACGGGGAGGTTTTTTTATAAATGTTATGCATATCTGTTTATTATTTCAATTATTTTCTGAATACCCAAACCGTGATCCTCCTGCTTCATGGAATTTATGTACTGATGCCTCTTGCTGTAGAGATCCAGTATGGCAAGGTATAAGGTGTCTTCCGTCATATCCTCCTGCAGCAGAACCT
>LFTM01000131.1 GCA_001513505.1 Clostridiales bacterium DTU092
TTTTCACACTTCTCACTCCTTTCTTTTTATTTTTTCTTTTTTATAAAATAGCTATGGTTTCGGTGTTTTTTATATGAAAATCAACATGGATAATACTGGATTATTATGGTTTGTGTAATACATAACACGTCTTATTTTTAACGTTGTATTGGGATATTTGTTATCTTTATTATATAGTATTTAAAACTATTTTTCAATTTTTGAAACAATTTTGTTTAAAATCCTACATTTCCAACAATTTACTGGCTTATTTTTTAGTAAATTATCATAAAAAAAATGAGCCTTGTTTATGGCTCATTTTTTTGAAGTGATTTATCGCTAAAAAACTGATTTATGATATATTCGGCAATTTTTTTTCGTACATTTGCCTGTTCAATTAGTATCAGAACTAACAACAACAGATGGATAGTATGCCACGATTCATCCATCTCTTGTTCGCCTATCAAATAATCATATATGGCATTGAATTTACTGGTCAGCAGTTCTTCATATGTGTCATTTTGCTTTAGTTCCAGATAAACATTATACAAAAATTCGATCTTTTTAATATTTTCTTCATTTTCTTCGTCTTTTTCTTCTAATTCACCTTCGAAAATTGGAGACAGTAATTTTTTAATATCCTTAATTGTAAGAATAGATTTCAAATTATAAATTAGAGTAAGCAATATAACGTGACCACGGTTATAGAATTTACCATAAGGCGGCATTAACAGGCCTTCCTTAATATAATTTTGAATCATAGTTTTCGATATGGCCTTTTTTTCCTCTTCATCATCATTGACTTTACCCAGCTTCTTATCAAAAAATTCCTCTAACTGAGAAATATAAAGACGATATTCAGGTATATCCTCCGGCTTTATTTCTTCATGATCCTTTATTTCACCTACAAACTGCATTATCTGCCGTTGAATCTTATACATCGAATCATCCATAGTTTACACCTCAATATAATTAATAGAACCACATTACATCGTCGTTACTTGACTATATTATATAGTACAGTAAACTATTTTTCAAGAAACAACTTTAAATAGTGCGTGTAACATATCCAGTCGTATATATTCGAAGAATATTATGGATTTGAATAATATAATAAAAAGCAGCTGTATCATTTGAATACAGCTGCTGCAACTAAGTCCAGAAATGCTAGATTACATGTGTAGGGACGATGGCATCTATAATGCCAATAATTAAGGCTGCCACAATAGCTCCGAATATGTTAATTTCCATATTCGGCACAAAGAACTGAGTCAAGTATATAACCAGTGCCGATAAAAGAAATCCTACAATACCCCGGCCAAAGGGTGAAGCATCAATTTTAAACAGCTTCTGAATTAGATAATCTATCACTGCAATAACGATAGCAGCCAGCAAAGCAGTACCAAAGCCCATATTTGAAAAACCGGGGGTAATTAATGATGTTATCATCAGCACAATCGCCGCAACAACAAATCGGACTATTATCCCCAGCCAACTCCTATCATTTCTATTCTTTTCGCTATCCATATGTTTATTTTCCATTCCATCAGCCATAATTTTCTCTCCTTTCCTTCGAAAATAAGGTGTAATTATATTTCCACCTTCAACACTTTCATATCGTTATTTTTTCCGACTTTTTATTTTTCATCCCATTTTTGAGCATAAAAAAAGAGGAGCAACCTCCCCATTTTATTGTTCAGTTAATTCGTTATCATATATTTCATGGTTTTTATTCCTTATCATCCTTTTGAACAGTTGATACAGACGTTGAATCTTCATCATTATTCCCATCAGGCTCTTCATTTCCATTATCCTGATCAGTCGATTGATTCATGACTTCATCGCGGGTTTCAGCTTTATCCTCAGTGAATTCTTCATCGGGTATAGTTTTGAACTTTCTCCGCCTTATAACAAACAATGCAATGGACAAAATGATCAGTAAAGCCGCCAAAAGCTGTGAAACCCTGAAAGGCCCAAGATACAAGCTGTCTGTGCGGAATCCTTCTATCACAATACGCCCGCAGGAATAAAGAAAGGTATACAATAGAAATACTTCTCCCGGCACCTTTCTTCGCTTCCGGTAGTTAAACAGAAATATAAATACTAAAAGATTCCACATTGATTCGTAAAAGAAGGTTGCCATGTGCCATTCCTGCCTGGCTTCTATATATACTGCATAGGGAAACCACTGCCACGCTTTATCGGTAACAATTTTTCCATATGCTTCCTGGTTAAAGAAATTGCCCCACCGGCCGATTGCCTGACCTAAGATAAGGCTTGGAGATACAATATCAACCAAATCCCAAAAATTTATCCTGCGCCAACGTGAAAATATTAATGCTGCGATAATTCCGCCAATTACAGCACCATATATGGCAAGACCTCCCTCCCAAATCTTAATAATATCCAGCGGGCGGTTTTTATAGATATCCCATTCAAAAATCACATAATACAGCCTGGCCCCTATAACAGCCAAAGGGATGGCAAGAAGACAAAAATCCACTATTATCTCGGGATCATACTTCAATTTTTTTGAATAGGCCATAGCAAGGTATAACCCGATAAGTACACCGGAGGCAATAAGTATGCCATACCAATATATTGGACGCCCAAATAGTTCAAATGCTACCGGATCCACATGCATAATATATCCTCCCCTTTACAAACATGATTACAACTGGCTAGCTTATCCAGGTAAAATCAATGACAAACTGCTTTTATAATCATCAAAGAAATTGTTAAACTGAGTTTGTAACTGGTCGTTGTTTATCTGTTCCAACCGTTCCAGATAATCAAACAATCCTATATCCTTGAAAACCAGTGAAACAAACTGTACACCTACTGATTCCAGGGTGTTAAAATGCCTTATATATTCTCCAATTTTCTTTTTCTTTACTCTCATAAAGTACTCAATATCCCATGGTTTGTTTTTTAGTTTTTCTATCTCCTGATACACCATATCAACAACCTTTTTGGGTTCAGGAGACTCTCCGCCTAAAATCATATGACTATAATCTGTCTCTTCTATATGCTGTGCGCTGAATGAAGAATCAATAAGCCCTTCCTCATACAACCGGCTGTAGAGTTCAGAGCTGGGACCTATCATTATATCCAATATTAAATCATTTAATATAAGATTATCGAGGATTACCTGGCTCGGTTTTTGCACCGCTTCTCCTTTGAAACCTAACAGAAACATCGGTCTGGGGACAGGTAGCTTATCCTTTACCACAGAGTCAGCTACTTCTCTTGGCTCATCAGGATAAATTCTATTTATCCGTCCCTGTTTTGACATATCTTTTTTATCGAAATAATCATCCACCTGCTTTATGACCCTGTCGGCATCAATATCACCGGTTACGAATAACACCATGTTGGAAGGATGATAAAACGTCTCATAACACCTATACAGAGTGTCTTTATCTATTTTTTGTATAGACTCTACAGTACCTGCTATATCATTTTTAACCGGATGCTGATGATATAATCCCTTTAACAGGTTAAAATATACACGCCAGTTAGGGTTATCCTGATACATTATTATTTCCTGGGCAATAATCCCTTTCTCCTTATCAACCGTCTTATCGGTAAAATATGGATCGCCTACGAAATTTATTAAAATATCAAGACATTCATAAAAATTTCCGGTGGAGGTAAAATGATAAGCCGTTGTATTAAAACTGGTAAATGCATTGGGGCTGGCTCCCAACTTGGAAAATGCTTCAAACACATTTCCATCCTGTTTTTCAAACAGTTTGTGCTCCAAAAAATGGGCTATACCCTCAGGCACTTTCATTGGCTGCTTTTCACCGGGTACAATAAACTCATTATCATTTGAGCCATAATTAGTAGCATAGATTGCAAACTGTTTTTGATAGGACTTTTTGGGAAGAATATAAACATTTAATCCATACCTGTGTTTATAGTGTATCAATTTCTCATTTAATAAATCACTTACTATTTCCCGTTTCATGGACAATTCATCCCTTCTTCTTGTTAGTTAGAAAATAAACGGTATCCATAACTACATTATTGGAAACCTCAACTATCTGATCTATATTTACATTTTCAATTCTTTCAATATAATCCTCCAGTGTAATGTTGGATTCCGTTATACTGTTATCCAGGTAATAATCGATTAAGTGAGATGGTTGATCTGCTATGCCTTTGAGGGAGTTAATCAATGAGTTTACTGCTCCTTCATACTCCTGCTGAGTTATGTCTCCCTTAGTCATAGCGTTCAACTGTTCCATAATAATATCCAGTGTCTGTTCATCCTTGTCCACATCAATACCCGCACTGACAAACATCAGTCCTTTGAATTTTTCAAGACGGGCAAATGCATAATATGCCAGACTGGCCTTTTCTCTGACATTAATGAACAGCTTGGAATGAGGACCCCCTCCTAAAATACTGCTGTATACCAGCAATGGAAAATACATTTTGTCCTGAGCGTTTATATTTGTTCTAAAGCCGATGACAAGCTTACCCTGATTTACATCAATTTCCTCCGTCACTGTTTTCTGTTTTATCTGCAGCTTTTTATACGGCGTAATTGGAATGCTTTTAATTTGCCTCCTCTCCATAGAAAGGCTTCGCTCCAACAGAAGTTTAACTTTCTCAGGATCCACATTTCCTACAACATATATGTCCAGTGGACTGGAACGCACGATATCTTTGTATACACTATACAGCCTGTCTGCATCCAGATTATCCAGTTCCTCTTCGCTGCCAAATACATACCGGCTGTATTTCTCGTCTCTGCACATCTCCTGAACACATCTTTCCAGACTGTATTGTATTTTATCATTAATTAAAGAGCGGATTCTGTTTTTTAAATTCTCTTTTTCCTGTTCTACATAGCTTTTTATAAAGCGGCCTTCATGCAACACGGGCCGGTTGATAATTCTATTTAAAAAATATAATGACTGTGCCAATAATCCCTGTTCAGCCACATATTCATCATTGACTACTTCCATTGAAAAACGCAGTATTTGTCTTTCGCCCTTCTTCTGTACACCTACACTAAACTGAGCCCCATATAAACTTTCCAGATGTCGCTGAATATCCTTAAGAGTAGTAAAGCCTTCACAGCCCCTTCGTAACACAGCTGGTATCAGGGCATTATATGTATAATCGTCGTCCAAATCTCTGTGAAAGCAAAAGCTTGTTGTAACGGTTTTAAACTTATCGGTAGGTAAAACAAAAAGCCGTATCCCTTTTTCCAGATCTATCTTCTCCATGTTCACTACATATCCCTCCTAAATCATTTGCGCGTCAAAACTTCCGGGGGTCACAGGAACAATTTATTATTTCGTTTTTAATTTGAAAAATCCTTTAAAAATATTATTCTTAAGTAAAATATTTCTATACACATAAATTAAATAAACAACTGTAAAATAACTTTGGATTCAATAACCGGTTAATTAAATAACAGACCGCTCCATATATAAAAGATATAAACTGTTGAAGTGTATAAGAAACCTGGAATAAAACTTGCATATTTATTAAAGTATTAATATAATAATTTCATGTTTTATATGAAAGGGGATGCTTATGTGCGAACAGATTAAACAGATTGCCATGAGAATTAAAGAACTCAGGGAGATTTCCGGCATATCCCCGGAAAAAATGTCCGGGATGTTTAATATCCCTTTGGAACTGTATCAAAAATATGAATCCGGAGAAGTAGATATCCCTGTGGGCTTTTTATACCAAGTAGCAAATGAATTTAATGTGGAACTGACTACAATTTTGTCAGGTGAGGAGCCTAAACTGCGCATATACTCACTTGTAAGAAAAGGTAAGGGACTGGAGGTTGAAAGAAGAAAGGAATACAAATACCGAAACCTGGCATACAATTTTGTTCATAAAAAAGCGGAACCCTTTTTGGTAACTGTTGAACCAAAACCCGATGACTACCCGGTCAGCCTAAACTCACACCCTGGACAGGAATTCAATTATGTACTGGAAGGTACACTTAAAGTTATTATTCATAATTATGAACTTATACTTAATGAAGGAGATTCACTCTTCTTCGACTCAAACTATAAGCATGGAATGTTGGCTTTAAACGGAAAGCCAGCCAAATTTCTGGCAATTATAGTTTAGCATGCAGTAACTGCTGTACAAAATAACATATGAGGAGTAGGTTATAGATGTTGAACAAATTTCTACCAAGAACTGCTTTTGAAACATATGAGGATTTTGCAGAGAATTTTCAAATAAAAATCCCTGATAATTTTAACTTTGCTTTTGATGTTGTGGATGAGCTTGCCAGAAAGAAACCAAATAAAACAGCAATAGTATGGTGCAATGACAATGGGGATGAAGCATTTTTCACATTCTCTCAGCTAAAACATTATAGCGACAAAGCTGCAAACTTTTTCAAATCCATCGGCATAAAAAAGGGAGACCCGGTAATGCTCATTCTAAAAGGCCGTTATGAATTCTGGATATGCCTTATTGCCCTGCACAAGCTGGGAGCTATTGCAGTGCCGGCTACCCATCTCCTCACTGCAAAGGACATTGTATACAGAAACAATGCTGCAAGTATCAAAATGATACTGGCGGTAGATGAAACGGCATTGCTTGAGCATATAGATAAAGCACAGGAAGAATCCCCTACACTGCAATATAAAGTAGTAATTGGAAGCAAAAAGCGGGAAGGCTGGATAAACTTTGATGAAGGGTTATCAGCGGCTAGTTCCGTATTTCTACGACCTACAGGGTCAGAAACCACAACAAACCGTGATATATCTCTGCTGTATTTTACTTCCGGTACTACCGGATATCCTAAAATGGTCCAGCACAACTTCACTTACCCGTTAGGACATATCATAACGGCAAAATTTTGGCAAAATGTTGAAGAAGACGGTCTTCACTACACAGTAGCAGACACCGGATGGGCGAAAGCTGTCTGGGGAAAAATTTATGGACAATGGATAAGCGGGAGTGCGGTATTCGTATATGATTATGACAGATTCGACCCGAAAAGGTTGCTTCAGATAATTGAAAAGTACAAGGTTACCAGCTTCTGCGCACCTCCAACCATATATCGTTTTTTGATCAAAGAAGATTTAACCCAATACAATCTTAGCAACCTAAAATACTGCGTTGTGGCCGGTGAACCACTCAATCCGGAAGTTTACAACCAGTTTTTGAAAGCAACGGGAATAAAGCTGATGGAAGGTTACGGACAAACAGAATTAACCGTCGCAATAGCTACTTTCCCCTGGATGAAACCAAAGCCAGGTTCAATGGGCAAGCCTGCTCCGGGATACGATATTGATATAATAGATGAAGAAGGCAGATCCTGTGATGTTGGTGAACAGGGACAAATAGTTATCCGGACCAACAGAATCAAGCCCGCCGGAATGTTTGACGGTTATTACCGCGACACAGAAAGAACCAGAGAAGTATGGCATGATGATATATATTATACCGGCGACATGGCCTGGAAGGATGAGGACGATTATTACTGGTTTGTTGGCCGTGCCGACGATGTTATAAAAAGCTCCGGATATAGAATAGGACCTTTTGAAGTTGAAAGTGCGCTTCTGGAGCATCCTGCCGTTTTAGAATGCGCAATTACAGGAGCTCCTGATCCCATTAGAGGCCAGGTAGTAAAAGCAACTGTCGTTCTGGCTAAAGGTTATCAACCATCTCAGGAGTTGGTAGTGGAGCTTCAAAATCATGTAAAGAAGACAACTGCGCCTTATAAATATCCAAGAATAGTTGAATTTGTAGATGAGCTCCCCAAAACTATCAGCGGTAAAATACGCAGAGTAGAAATAAGGACAAAGGATAATAAATGAAATAAAGGGATGATCCTGGAGATGTATCTCCAGGGGCATCCCTTTATAATATTATGCAGATAAGGCCTCCGCTTCCTTCATTAATAATTCTCTGTAAAGTTTCCTGAATTTTGAATTGGGCATCTTCCGGCATTCTCATAAGCTTGTTGGCCAACCCTTCTTTAACCAGTTCATGCAGTGATTTGCCAAATATATTTGTTTCCCATAGCATGGAGGGATCGTTTTCAAACTCCTGCAGTAAATATCTCACCAGCTCTTCACTCTGTCTTTCAGTACCTACAATAGGAGATACCTCAGTCTGTATATCTACACGTATTAAATGCAACGATGGAGCACTGGCTTTAAGCCGGACACCAAAGCTGTTGCCTCTTCTGACAATTTCCGGTTCCTCCAGGGTTAGCTCCTCCATGGAAGGAGGTACGGTTCCATATCCTGTTTCATAAACATCACGCAGCGCACCTGCTATCCGATCATATTCTTTTTTCGCCACAGCCAGCTGCTTCATCAGACCTATTAACTGATAATCACCTTCTAACTTGTAACCGCATTCCTCACCAAGTATTCTGTAGAACATGCCAGGTTTTACATCAACTGTAATGGTTACCTTACCGTTGCCTAAATTAATATTGCTGATCTTTGGCCATTCAATGTATTCAAGTTGCTCATCCGCTATCCCTATTCGTTCTACGTCCCGTACCCTGTAAACATTGTCAATTACATTTTTCACATATTCAAGAACATATTTCACCAACCAGTGATCCTCATCCAGCGTTTGCACCCATTTGGGAGTGTCAATGTGGATCTCGGTTAATGGAAATTCAAATAATACGCTGCTTAATATGTTATTTATATCCTGGGTGGTCAGATTTAGCACATCCACAGACAATACAGGTACATCATATTTTTCTTCCAAAGCATTCTTAAGTATGACAGTTTCCTGACTTTCAGGATGCCTTGAATTCAGGATGATAATAAATGGTTTGTTAATCTCCTTCAGCTCGCTGATAACCCTTTCCTCAGCCTCTACATAATTTGCCCTCGGTATATCCGTGATGCTGCCGTCTGTAGTAACAACCAATCCAATTGTAGAATGATCGGTTATCACCTTTCTTGTTCCCAATTCAGCTGCTTCTTCAAAAGGTATATCGTAATCAAACCAAGGTGTACGTACCATACGCGGACCGTCGTCCTCCATATGCCCGATGGCACCTTTGACAAGATATCCTACGCAGTCAACCATTCTCACTCTAAAATTGGCTGTCTCTCTAATGGTTATATCAACCGCTTCATTGGGAACAAATTTGGGCTGAGTTGTCATAATAGAACGCCCGGTTCCGCTTTGAGGCATTTCGTCCCTTGCTCGTTCCTTTTTGAAACCGTCTTCCATATTCGGCAAAACCAATAAATCCATGAATTTTTTTATCAAAGTTGATTTGCCTGTACGTACAGGTCCTACTACTCCTATATAAATATCGCCATCGGTTCGCTCAGCTATATCCCGGTACAAATCAAACTTCTCCATCCATTCCCCTCCTTTTTCTCCACACCACATTTTACTGCCTTAATCCATATGGTTCTTAACCCGATAAACCATGCATGCATATATACACAATCTATTACAATTATGCATAGTAATATATATTGAAGGGGAATGAAGTTTATGACAAGTTATCGGAAAAATGGTGTTTTTCTAATATATATTAAAATTTCCCGTTATATTTTTCATCTCATGGTTTTTATCTCTATGCATTAACTCCACCACAGCCTCTCCGGGATCTTTTCCTTCATAAAGTACATAATACAGCTGTTCCGTTATAGGCATTTCAATATCAAGTTCATTTGCCAGCCGATAAGCAGCTTTACAGGTGTTAACCCCTTCCACCACCATACCTATGCTATCCAACACATAGTTTAAGGGTTTGCCCTGCCCTATAAGGATTCCCGCCCGCATGTTACGGCTGTGCTTACTTGTACATGTTACTATTAAATCACCAATTCCCGAAAGGCCCCAAAAAGTCGAAGGAGAAGCTCCAATAGCTTCGCCTAACCTCGAAATCTCTACCATACCTCTGGTTATCAGAGCAGCTTTGCTGTTGTCTCCATAACCCAATCCATCATTTATGCCGGCTGCCAAAGCAATAATATTTTTCAGAGCCCCGCCTATTTCAACACCGATAATGTCTGTACTGGTGTATACCCTGAAATTCGGACCCATTAATAAATTCTGAATAAATACTGCGTCATCAATATTTGAGGAAGCGCATACTACAGCTGTGGGAATATCACGGCTTACCTCTTCAGCATGGCTTGGTCCGGACAAAACCACAACCCGTGCGCCGGGGATCTCCTGTCGGATAACCTGTGACAGCCTGTATAATGTCTGTGCCTCCAATCCCTTCGCAGTGTTAACAATTATATGTCTATCATTGATAAAATTAAGCATTTGATGTGACATATTTCTGACATGATGTGACGGTACAGCCAGTATAGTTACCCGAACATCCAGCAGGATTTCATCTAAAGCCTGGGATGGAATAACATTGCCTGGTATTATCACCCCCGGCAGGTATTTTGTATTTTCCCTGTTAATGGCAATCTGATCGTATACGCGCTTACTATGTACCCACAGTTTTACTTGAATACCTTTTTTGGCAAGCATGACAGCCAAGGCAGTTCCCCAGCTGCCTGCTCCTACCACAGCAATCCTATGATGATCCATGTAACCTTCTCTATTGTACTCTTGACCGTTCACCTAATTTATTCTCCCTTCCCGACAGCAGACGGGAAATATTGCTTCTGTGTCTGATGAGAGCCATGCTTCCGAGCAATAATCCAAACAGTACTATGCTCCATCTGTATCCGAATACAATCAGCAGAATGGGCAGCAAGACAGCTGCTGTTATTGAAGCTAATGAAACATACCTGGTTATGGCAATTATTATGACTCCTATAACAAAAAGTATACCGCTTATGACAGGAAAATGAATCAGTATAACCCCAAAGGAGGTTGCTATTCCTTTTCCTCCTTTGAAATTTAAAAAAACTGACCAGTTGTGCCCGGCAATAACCGCTACTCCTGCTGCATATGCACCTGCTTCACCGGCAATCCATCTTCCAATAAGGACTGCTATGACTCCCTTGAGTATATCTGCCAAAAATACCGCAATTCCCGCTTTAAGTCCAAGAACCCTGAAAGTGTTGGTGGCCCCGACATTACCGCTGCCATACTGCCTTATATCAATCTTTTTAACAAATTTTCCGATTAAAAATGATGGCGGTATGCTGCCGAGCAAATAG
Organism: Clostridiales bacterium DTU092; assembly: GCA_001513505.1. GTDB lineage: Bacteria > Bacillota > Clostridia > Caldicoprobacterales > Caldicoprobacteraceae > DTU074. The sequence continues at coordinate 11,094 of LFTM01000131.1, forward strand.
CATAAAACAACCACAAATATGAATTTCATCCCGATACCTCCATTGTCATTTCTTTTGACGAATTAACAACCTGATAGGAGTTCCATCGAGTCCAAAAGTTTGGCGTAAATAGTTCTCCAAATATCTCTGATATGACACATGCATAAGCTTGGGATCATTTACAAACAAGACAAACGTAGGCGGTTTAACCGAAACCTGAGTACTGTAATAGATCCTCAGTCTCCTGCCTTTAACTGATGGTGGAGGAGTAATGGCAATAGCATCTGAAATACATTCATTCAATATGCCGGTAGATATTCTAAAGGCATACTTTTCGTAAACATAGTTTACCAGTTCAATTATCCTGTTTACCCTCTGACCCGTCTTGGCAGATATAAATATATCAGGTGCATAGCTCATGAAACCAAGCCTTTGCATTATTCGTCGACGAAATTCATTCATGGTATAATCATCCTTGGGAATCAAATCCCACTTATTAACAACAATAATAGAAGCCTTCCCCTCTTCATGCACCAATCCTGCGATTTTTGCATCCTGCTCCGTAGCTTCTTCAGTTGCATCAATCATAATCAAAGCCACATCGCATCGCCTGATTGCAGTAAGGGCCCGGAGTACACTGTAACGCTCCAGAGATTCGTTTATCCGGCTTTTCCTTCTGATTCCGGCAGTATCAATAATCACATACCTCTGGTCATCAATTTGAAACGGGGTATCCACTGCGTCCCTTGTGGTTCCGGGGATATTGCTTACAATAACCCGTTCCTCACCTAAAATCCGGTTTACAAGTGACGATTTACCTACATTAGGTTTGCCAACCACCGCAATCTTTATAATATGTTCATCCTTATCATCCACATCCGACTCAGGAAAATAGCTGACAACCATATCGAGCAAGTCCCCTAATCCTCTTTTATGGGATGCGGAAATCCCAATAACTGCCCCTATTGCAAGGTTGTAAAAATCCAATACCAGCTCTTCATCCTGGGGAGTATCAATTTTATTAACAGCCAGCAACACGGGTTTCTGAGTTTTTCTGAGAAAGTTTGCTACTTCCTGATCCACGGGGGTAACCCCTGCCTTCCCGTCAGTTAAAAAAATGATTACATCGGCTGTTTCGATGGCTATTTCAACCTGGCGTCTCATCTGAACCAGCAACGGATCGTTACTTTTCGGATCAAGCCCGCCAGTATCAACCAGAGTAAACTGTCTGTCCAGCCATTCGGTATCGGCATATATTCTGTCCCGTGTCACTCCAGGCTGATC
>LFTM01000178.1 GCA_001513505.1 Clostridiales bacterium DTU092
TTCATCGGCATCAATGCTATTTACAAATTCCATCCATGGACTTCCGCATTCTAGAAACAAATCACCGGTTTCCAGCCTCTCAATATTTAATATCTTTGGATCGTAATATAAATCAACTGAAGCGGCGTAAAGATTTGTTACATTTTCTATAAATATTTCCATATTATATTTACCCGACTTAAGCAGACTGATAACAGGTTTTGATTGTTGTCCGGACCTGTGGAAAGGTATAAAAGTCATGAAAATGACTATTGGCAGGATAATAAATCCAATTTTAAAAAAGCCTCTTCTTTTATTACCTTTCATATGCAGTTTTGTGTTCACCTCATCATACAGTCAACATTGCTAATTTTACCATAATTTCTTGCAACAATTGATATATCAACGATATCAATCCATTTATCATTGTTAAAATCCATTACTTCGCACCATCCGTCCGCACCTTCTTTAGTTGAAAACTTAGTGCAAATATCTGCAATATCAAGAATATCAATCCTGCCATCATCATTTAAATCACCCGCTGTCATAAATATTTCCTCTTCAGTGTTATGTTGTACATTAAAAGAATAGTCCATGGTAAGATAGCCCGGTTTAGATAGCCTCACAGTATATACACCGGGAATAAGGTCTTCCAGCTGAAAAGCACCGGTTATAGCATTAACCCTGATCTTCTCCAGTTCATCCCGAACCAGGTATGCCTCCACATCCAAATATCCTCTTTCTGCAACCAGTTTAATATAGCCGGTCAGTTGATAGCTTTGTAATATATCAACCATTTCGTCCAAATGTTCAACGACTATGTCTACGCTTACTTTGCTTTCACCGTCCACCAGCCCAAATGCCCGGGGGGCCCTGCTATCTTTCATAAATTCCAGTTTTGTACTGCCGATATCCTGAGGAGTAAATTCAAATTCGCAGATAACCCAGTCATCATGCTGACTTATATTATGTATCGGGTTTAATCTGAAATGAAAATACTTATATGTAGGTGCTGTGTATTCAGTAATTCCTGGGGCAAAACTTTCTTCCTCATAGCGCGCCCCCTCATATGTAAGATATTTATCATCATATTTTATGTAAAAATGAAGCTGTGTCATCTCTTCAACAGGTCCGGCTTTAAGCTGAACAATCCCCTTATTTTTATTGTACATGGGTTCAGCAGCTTCCAGCCATAATTTCATGGCACCTCGAAATTTTTCCCGCAAAACTTCCGGGAGTTTGTTTCCCGTCAAATCCTGAATATCCCTGACAGCAAGCTCATATAGCCGGTTTCCAACCTGAGGGTCTGTTATCAGCGTAACATTCCTTTGATTTTCATCCAGATGAACCGATTTCACACCAAGATCCGGGGTAATAACATAATTGTTTACATCAAGTGCTGTTTCCTCATCCAGCGGTTCATTAAATTCAATACGAATTGTGCTGTTGTCCATAACTACAACGTTATCAATACAAGGAGGTGTGTTATCATTGCAGATTGTGGAATCATACAATGTATATATGGCAGGTTCACTTTTATTGTTGACACCAATACAGGTTCTGCCGGGATAGCCAATATAGTTTGCATCTATTGTCAGCTGTTCATCGGTTCCCTTAACTTTAAATTCTATAGTTCCTAACTTGCCGTTACCGGAAAAAAATAAGTCATCGCCGTAGCAGGTAAACACCATATCAAAAGTGCCTTTATCATTGTCCCATCTATGTAATTCATAATACCGGACATCCTTTTCCCATCCAAAATACTCAGGCTTAAAACCAACAACCTCAAGCTGAGATGGCTTAAACCGTAAATGAAGCTGAAGCCCATACAGGTTGTCCATATTATCGGCCCAAATGTCTACCCCAAAGACCATATTCTTTTTTACCGTATTGACATGAGGAATAAGATGAATTGAACCATTCCCTGCCACCGCTGTGCCGGAATATAATACAGTGATTAACATGACCAAAATAAAAAGCACCGAAATTCTCTTCAACCCTTCTACCTCCTCCATAAACATTTTATTTACTGGCATCTAACGAACACGTCCGGCATAAAAACATTAAAGTATATTTAGTGTCAATAAATATGAATCCTGTTTAAAGAGGATAATACAAGTTTTGAACAGATTTAGTGCTTACGCTTTTTATATTAAAAAAATGTACCTACAATCATATTAACATATCACGCAAAATATGTCCAATTTGCAACTGATATAAAAAAAGCAAATACCATCAGGTATTTGCTTCGTTCATCAGTTTTTCAATCCCAATTTCAATTCTTCTCAAGGACTCATCCTTTCCCAGCAAATCCAGCAGTTCAATAGCACCCCCGGGCGTAAACTGTTTTCCTGATACAGCTGTTCGTATAGGCCACAGCACCTGGCCGTTCTTAACTCCCAGACGCTGTACCAATTCCATCAATGTTTCCTTTATTGTATCCTCATTCCATTCTTCCAATTCCTTCAATACTTCATAGCTTTTCTTCAGATTTTCCAAAGAATTTTCCAGATTGGTCTTCATCTTCTTGTGTATATACATTTTAATATCATATTCAGGCAGTTCATCAATAAAATCAATGTTATCAGGAATATCGTTCAACACTTCTATCCGGGTTTGCAAAAGACTGCTTAACTTCATATAATCGATACTGTCTGTCTTTACAGATTTTTCATAGTAAGGCAAAGCCAGCTGGTTAAACTCTTCTACGGTCTTTTTCCTGATGTATTCTCCATTCATCCAACGCAGCTTATTTACATCAAATATAGCAGGAGATTTATTCAAGCCGCTGATGGAGAAAACACTCTTAAGCTCGTCCAACGTGAAGAACTCCCTGTCATCTCCCGGGCTCCAGCCAAGAAGAGCAACGTAGTTTACAATGGCTTCAACCAGATACCCTTTATTGTAGAAGTCCTCAAAAGAAGCATCTCCATCTCTTTTACTGAGTTTTTTGCCGGCTTCTCTCATGACAGGCGGAAGATGAATATATGTGGGTATATCCCATCCAAAGGCATTATACAGATGGTTGTACTTTGGTGTGGAAGACAGGTATTCACTTCCTCTTACTACATGGGTAATACGCATTAAGTAGTCATCAACCACATTGGCAAAGTTATAGGTTGGCAAACCATCTGACTTTAGAAGGACCCCTTCATCAAGAGTGGAATTCTCCACCGTTATTGTCCCAAACACCTCATCATGAAACGTAATCGTACCGGTGGAAGGTATCCTCTGACGGATAACATATTTTTCTCCGTTCTTAAGTCTCTTTTCAATCTCTCCGTCAGATAAATTCCTGCAATGACCATCATATTTAAATGGGATCTTCTTCCTCTGACACTCCTCCCTCAAGGCATCCAGCCTTTCCTTGGGACAAAAACAATAGTATGCTCCCCCCAATTCCACCAGCTTCTGAGCATATTCCTGGTATATCTGCTTCCTCTGACTCTGAACATACGGTCCGTAAGGGCCACCAATATCCGGACCTTCATCATAATCCAGTCCAACCATCTTCAGCGTTTTATATATTACGTCCACAGCGCCTTCAACATATCTTTCCTGATCTGTGTCTTCGATACGAAGTATAAACTGTCCTCCCTGACTCCGGGCAATAAGATATGTATAGAGGGCGGTTCTTAAATTCCCTATATGCATATATCCGGTAGGACTGGGAGCAAATCGCGTTCTGACTTTCATGATCTATGTAACCTCCTAATTCATCAAGCCTTTATTCTGATGGATAAAAAGGCCTGGATGCTCGCTTTATGTACATTATGACAAAATTAGTATAATACTATTCAGCGACACGTGTCAAGTTTCAGTCCGTCCGCGATAGCGTCAAGATACTCTGGGTTTTTGAAAAAAGTATTCCCCCTGTATCTATCTTTTTT
>LFTM01000074.1:0-831 GCA_001513505.1 Clostridiales bacterium DTU092
CTCCTTCTTCAGATTTCTGCGTATAGATAAGTCGACAACTGGTCTGTTTACTTCCACTGTACCCAGTCCCCCTTATAGTCTGCTTCCTATATGTATAAATAAGAAAGCAGACCAGTATAAAATAGAGTTTTAAAAAATGTTTGTTTTGGGTTCAATTATAAGGTTCAAAAAAATGAGTTTAAGATGTTTCTTCTGATGAAAAGTATATCTGTATATAGAGCTGCATAAAAGGGTAATATTACCTTTTATTAATATTATTTACCTCATGAGGATAAATTTAACTTTACTCTAAATTATTACGTATGAACTTATTTGTCAAAACTATAAAATGTAAATTTATAATGTAAATTTATAATGAAATACTTTCTTAATATACAAGCATGGTAAGGGTATAAAAACCTTTTTTTCAGAATAAAGAGTTTACTATATTATCAGACGGGGTATGGAAATATTTGCAAAGAAGCAAAAAATGCGATCATATATTGAAAATGTACATATATATATAGCATACAATTACCGCCAAGACAGGGCCTTACAATTATTTTATAATAAATAAAAAAGAGGTAGAACTTTATTCTACCTCTTTTTTATTTATTATTATTCTTATTTCAGATTAGCATTGAGTTCATCGATAACCGGCTGCATCTTAGGCAGTATTTCTTCGAGGAATGCGTTCCATGCGGTTTCGACGTCCTCATTGGAAGCAAGTATTTCTTTTATCTTAGCTGTTACGTCTGAGTTGAAGGCTCCGTACTGCATGAACATCTCGCCGTCAAAGGTGTTGAGCTCCCAATTCAAAGGATGAACCTTGTAATCGGAAGATGTCTGCAT
>LFTM01000074.1:987-4247 GCA_001513505.1 Clostridiales bacterium DTU092
CTCTTGTAGGAACCATCCGGATTCTTCTCCCACAGGATTTCCATGGTGCCGTCTTCCTTATCTTCATAATCCTTACCAGGAATACCGGCTACACGGAATCTGCGTCCCTCTTCGGTTAACAGCCAGTTCCACATATCGAGGATACGATGGAACTTCTCATCATCAACATTGTGGCTGATGTTTGATACTGTCCAGTAGTCTTCTGTCTGAGTCAGCCAGAAGCTCTTGTTATCCTTGGGGCTGAATACGATCATGGGACCTACCTGATCGATATTCTCGATAATACCGCTGTCCAACATCTTTGTGTAGCAGCCATTCAACCAGGCAGGGGAGTTGTTACCCAGGAACATGAATGAACGTCCGCCGTAGAAGTTATCGGCACCTTCAGAACCACCGACAACCATCTGGTCTTTCCAGATATATCCTTCACGGTACAACTCAGCTACAAATTTCAGCTCTTCAAGAGCTTCCGGAGTAGATATAAATGGTACCCACTCACCGTCTTTTTTCACGTAGCCACTGCGGTCTTCAGCCATTCCCAGAATCTCCATGAATACGCCGGGGAAGGCCCATGCTTCTGAAGTCATACCGAATGTGTTTCCAGGTCCGTTGCCACCGGGATCTTTTTCCTGTACTTCTTTGATCATGGCTTTTACTTCATCCCAGGTGTACATGTCGCCTTCTTTGTACATGCCTACTTCTTTTGCCCAGTCACGTCTGTAGACGAACAAGGGATAGTAAGCATTTTGCAGCCATTCAGGGTTGTTTCTGAAAGCTGGCCAGCCGTAAAGCTTGCCGTCAACTGTGAGTACCATGTCATCGGAAACGAGCTTCTCACGCTGTTTTGCAAGTTCAGGCCATCTGCTCAGATCATCAGGGAATTCTCTGAAGAGACCTTGGGTAGCCCAGGCACGGAACTCACCGGTATGGTTGAGTTTCATGTCCCACCAGAGGATATCCGGCAGGTCGTCGGTACCGCACCATGTACGTACCTTTTCAAACCAGTCTCCCCATGTTACAGGGAAGTACTCCCATTCAACGTTGAACTTCTCGTTGAACCATTTGTTTTTCTCAGTCTGTCCAGATTTCTCAGCGTCCAGTACACACATGCTGATGGTCAGCTTTTGGGAATAATCAGTAGCAGGCTCTTGTTCTTCGCCTTCTGCTGGTTCCTCAGCCGGTTTTTCTTCTTCTGATGTTGCCGGCGGGGGAGTTCCCTCATCGGCTGACTGACATGCTGCAACTATTGATGCTAACATCAGTACAGCTAGAAGAACACTTAGAAACTTTTTGATGTTCATTAAGAGACCTCCTTTTTGTTTTTATATATGTTTTGCATTATCCCTTAACGGCACCCAGAGTAAGACCTGTGAGGAAATAACGTTGCAGGAAAGGATAGAGTGCCATTATGGGAAACATTGTTACCACAACACATGCCATCTTTACACCTTCAGCGTAGGTTGGCGGACGGGTTTCTCCCGTCATGGCCTGGTTTGAAACAAAGTTGGCGTCCTGTATGATTTTACGCAGTGTATTCTGTAATGGCCATTTTTTTACGTCTTTTATAAACAGCATTCCATGCCACCATTCGTTCCAGCGCTCAACTGCATAGTAAAGTGTGAACGTAGCCAGTATAGGCAATGACAGAGGCAGTATTATACGGAACAGTATGGTCATTTCATTGGCACCGTCTATACTTGCAGATTCAACGAGTTCAGCCGGAAGGCTGGAAAAATAGTTGGAAATTATCAGCATGTACGGTACCGATATGACTGAGGGCAATACCAGCACCCAGAAGCTGTCTATAAGACCCAGGTTTCTTATCAGCAGGTAGTAAGGTATCAGGCCGCCGCCGAAATACATTGTAAACACCAGAAGAAACCTGAAGAAGTTTCGGCCCGGCAGAGGTTTGGTAAAAGCATAAGCCATAAGTGTAGTCAGTATCATGTTATAAATTGTTCCGACAAGGGTGATCTCCGCCGAAGTTAACATGGAGCGCATCAACAGCTGGGTTGAAAGAACAAACTCGTAGGACTCGAATGTTATCCTCTTTGGAATCAGCATAAACGGTGAACGGACATAGTCTACCTGCGGAACAAGTGAAACCAGTATCGTATTATAAAAAGGGTAGATGATTAGTAAGCCGAACAGGGTTAAGAAGAACAATATGATATAGTCAACGATATTTAACCTGTTCAGACGGCTTTTCTTCTTATTATTTCTATATACTGCAGGACTCTTTTGAGTAGCTGTGTTTTCCACGTCCTATAACCTCCTCATTACATAATGCCTTCGCTGCCCATTGCACGAGCCGTGTAGTTGGCGATTGTCAGCAGGGCAAAGTTTATTACGCTCTTGAACAAACCGACTGCGGTGGAAAATCCGAAGTCCATAGCCGTAGTACTCTGGAAACTCAAACGGTATATATACGTGTCCAGAATGTCTCCCACTTTAAATACCGGGGGAGAATACAGGTTGAACACCTGATCGAAGTTGGCGTTCATTATATTGCCTACACTGAGCAGGAACATAACAATAATGATACCTATAATTCCCGGTAACGTAACGTGTATAATCCTTTGGAACCTGTTGCATCCGTCAATGATTGCAGCTTCATAAAGAGAAGGATCAATTCCTGCAATAGCAGCAAGATATAATATCGAACCCCATCCGCCTTCCTTCCAGATATCAGTAAATACCAGGAGGAAACGGAATATGGATGAGTTGTACAAGATGTTCCATGTATCTTTTAGTTCAGGACTGAAAAATGTAGCTATTTTCTTTGCTGCACCTGAATCACCCAACAGGTTCAAAACAAGTCCGGATACGATAACCCATGAAAGGAAGTGAGGAAAGGTATATACCGTCTGTAAAGTACGTTTGTATGCTTTCTGCCTTACCTCGTTAAGCAATATAGCCAATATTATTGGAAACGGAAAACCTATCAATATCTTTAAAAAAGATATTATGATGGTATTGGTAACGGAAATCCAGAACTGAGATTCCTGAAACATACGTTCAAAATGCTTAAAGCCAACCCACGGGCTTGAAGCTATACCGCTTATCTTATAGGTTTTAAAAGCCAGCTGTATCCCGTACATGGGAAAGTAGCGGAATAATATTACAAGTGCAAGGCCCGGGAACAGCATTAAAAGATAGACCCACTTGTAATACCATATTTTTTTCCATAGCAGTTTCCATCCCTTTTTAGTTCTCAGGTCCATAACATCACGGGATGCGGTCAGTTTTGGCGACATAAA
>LFTM01000047.1 GCA_001513505.1 Clostridiales bacterium DTU092
TATTTATATTTGATATCCTGTATATGGCAAAAATATATCATTGGCTTTATTTAACAAATATACTTGTATAAAATAAATAAATATATTACAATATAGACAATAAAACTGACCGGGAAAATATTCCTATTAATATAGGACCACAATCCTAAAAAACGACACACAAATTATACGTTGTACGCCAAATGGATTATATGCCTATATTATTTATCATATGTATAACACCACGTATGCCGGCTGGCAATTAGGTAACAACAGAAGAAAGGGGAGAAGGGAGAGCTAACCAGCTGACTGTTCTCATAGATCCGTTATGATTACTAGCTGTGTGTTAGCAAACCTGTTGAGAGATGACAACCGTATCCAAAGTTATGGAGACTAAACTTATTACTATCGATATAAATGATAGTGTGAGCAGAGCTCAGGAGATTATGAGGGAAAACAGAATAGGATGTCTGCCTGTTCTGAACAATGGGGAGCTGGCTGGCATTATAACCACATGGGATACCATTGTATCCAAACCCGATGATAAAATAGCTGATGCCATGACAACACCTGTCATCAGTGTAGAACCCACAACATCCATATGGGAAGCAAAGGAGTTAATGGAAAAAAAGAATATAGAAAGACTGATCGTACTTGAGAACGACCAGTTGGTTGGCCTGGTTACCAAGACAAATCTGTTTTGCGAGGTTGCCACCCACTATGATATATTGACACAGCTCAATAAAAAGGATTATTTGATTTACCAGGGGGTTAAACTGCTTGAAAATGGTCACGAGATTTCAGTTATATTTATAGATCTTGACGGATTCGGGGAAATTGACAAAGAATACGGCCATATGTATGGCGATTACATACTAAAGGAAATAGGGAATTTGCTCAAAGAAGCGGTGCCAAAGGATTGTTTTCTGTGCCGGTATGCAGGTGATGAGTTTGCCGTACTGACACCTTATGAACAGGAACGGTGCATTGAACTTGCACGTTATTTACTGGAGATAATATCAAATGAAAAATATGGCATAGAGCGGGTGGGTGTAACAGGTTCAGCAGGGATTGCCGGTGGGCGGCGTCATCCTGCGCGCTCATCCCTTGACTATGCCGATGATGTGGAGAATTTGTTCAATCTTGCAAGTCTGGCTTCCACAAAGGCCAAGAGAATAAAAAAACGTATAGTAGTGGCCGAGGGCTTGAATTACAAGGTGGAATAAACCAATGTATACCCTATTGCATTTGGCGGCAGATGTGATATAATTTCACTAGTGATTTTTAAGGAGCTGGATATGTAGTAATGGGGTACAAAGGTATACTAAGTAAGTTTTTAATTCTTGTACTGGTGGACATATCCATCAGTTTTTTATATTATTCACAGGTGGCAGGCAATTTTATGCATAAGCCCATACAGGGGAGCCGCATATCTGACCGCTCTTTGTCCATTCATACTGCCTTAACCTGCATTTCAAGTTATTATTTTTTTCCTATCCATAATATTTTTCTGTATGTACCAAAATTAAAGGCAGGATAATGGAAACTAAAAATGTTTTGGTTTTTGGATGCCGCATAATAATGTTAAAACAACACAACGTATGTTTTTCTCATCAAAAGACGGTAAACTCATCTTCTGTCAAGGTGGGAGAGGGTTACTATAGAATAATCATAATATAATAATTTACTATGGAGGTAGTTATGGATAAGCTTTTAGTTGGATTCTATAATATGGATTTAGGTCAAATCATAATGATTTTAATTGGTGGACTTCTTATTTATCTAGCTATAAAAAAGGAGTACGAACCTATGCTGTTACTCCCCATAGGCTTTGGCACAATACTGGTAAACCTGCCTCTTGCAGCTGTGCTGGACTATGAAGGTGCCCCTGGCGTATTAAAAATTTTATTTGATGCAGGTATCCAGACCGAGCTTTTCCCGGTTTTGATATTTGTTGCTGTTGGAGCCATGATTGATTTTACCCCCCTGTTTGTCAATCCTACCATGCTTTTCTTTGGAGCAGCAGCACAATTCGGTATATTTGCCACAATTGTAGTTGCACTTCTTTTTGGTGCCGATGACCTGAAAGTTGCTTCGGCTATCGGTATTATAGGCGCTGCTGACGGTCCTACAGCTATATTTGTAGCCACAAAGTTTGCACAAAAGTATCTGGGGCCAATAACTGTTGCAGCATATTCATATATGTCGCTGGTTCCCATTGTACAGCCGCCTGTAGTTAAACTGCTAACCACCAAGGAAGAACGTATGATAAGAATGGAGTACACGGATGTGAAGGTACCCAAGATGGTCAAGATTTTGTTCCCTATACTTATCACAATTATCGCGGGTATAATTGCTCCTATAAGCGTTCCGTTGGTGGGCTTTTTAATGTTTGGAAACCTGATAAGAGAATGCGGCGTATTGGAAAGACTCTCTCAATCAGCCCAAAATGAACTGGCTAACCTTGCTACCATACTTCTTGGTATAACAATTGGTTCCACCATGAGAGCACAGGACTTCTTACAGCCAATGACCCTGGTCATTCTTCTTGGCGGACTTGCAGCCTTTATATTTGACACTGCAGGCGGTGTACTGTTTGCCAAGTTTTTAAACCTGTTCCTTAAGAAAAAGGTAAACCCCATGGTGGGAGCAGCCGGTATATCAGCTTTCCCCATGTCTGCAAGGGTTATCCAGAGAATGGCACAAAAAGAAGACCCATCGAACTTTATACTGATGCAGGCAGTAAGCGCCAATGTTGCAGGCCAATTAGGTTCCATAATCGCTGGTGGTTTAATCCTGGCGTTGGTACCGCTTTTGGTGGGCTAAATAGGGAGGTGTTGATGAATGTTTGATTTTCTCGCTGGTGCATCGGATGTTACAAAATCCCTTTTCCTGATGGTTGTAGGAGTGTTGGGAACTCATGCCACTCTGCTGCTTTTCTTTATAATGATAAAAGTGCTGTTGAAAGTTTTTACCCGCAACGCTGATGGCAGCACAAACGCAGAGCAGTAAAAAATGTAATGGTATACAAAATATGTTTATATATATATAATAATTAAATATTAAGGGAAGGTGAATAAACAATGTTCTGGGTTTATGCAGCTATCGTAGTATCAATTGCTGCATTTGCCCTGGCTGCTTATCTTTACCAATGGGTAAGAAAACAGCCCGGTGGCAGTGAAAGAGCGGAAGAAATTGCTCTGCTCATAAGACGTGGTGCCAATACCTTCCTTAGCAGGGAATACAGGATATTGGCAGTGTTTGCTGGCGTTATTGCATGTATCATATTCGTTTTCCTGCCAGAACCTATATGGAAGAGCGGCAATGTGCTTCTGAACCTGCAAATGGCTCTTGCATTTCTGTTCGGTGCATTTTTGTCGGGGCTTGCCGGCAAAATAGGTATCGATGTAGCCACAATTGCCAACCTGAAATCAGCCGTGGCAGCTCAAAAAAGTATAGTTCCCGCTTTTGATATAGCTTTTAAAGGCGGTGCTGTCATGGGTATGGCAGTGGTTGGCGCAAGCCTGTTTGGAGCCGGTATACTGTACATTGTCACAAGGGATCCAAACACTGTATTGAGCTTTAGCTTTGGTGCAAGTACTTTAGCTCTTTTTGCAAAAGCAGGCGGGGGTATATACACCAAAACAGCGGATGTCAGTGCCGATCTGGTAGGTAAAGTTGAGCTGGGAATTCCCGAAGACGATCCCAGGAATCCTGCTGTAATAGCCGATAACGTTGGCGACAATGTAGGCGACGTTGCCGGAATGGGTGCTGATC
>LFTM01000292.1 GCA_001513505.1 Clostridiales bacterium DTU092
CAATTATATCCTGCTGCTCTAAAGGTGCCGCTTCAACGATTGCTTTTTTCAACCGCTCTATTCCCTGGCCGGTTGCTGATGATACGCGAACAAAAGGAATTCCCCATTTTTCGCTGTATTGAGCAATAATTTCATCAGGAAGCGATGCCTGATCCACTTTATTGATAACACCCACAATAGGAAGCTTCTTCTTTTTTAATACCGCTACCATTTCCTCTTCAAATTTCCCTATGCCATAATTAGCATCTACCACCAGAATTGCAACATCTGTTTTGTCAATGACATTTAAGGTCTTTTTTCTCCGGAGTTCTCCCAGATCTCCTTCATCATCCAGGCCGGCAGTGTCAATAAAAACCACCGGACCTAACGGTAACAGTTCCATAGCTTTATATACAGGATCTGTTGTAGTGCCCTTCACAGATGATACCACAGCGATCTCCTGTCCGGTCAGCGCGTTTATAAGGCTGGACTTTCCGGCATTCCGTCTTCCCAATATGGCAATGTGTAAACGTTCTGATCGGGGTGCAGTGCTAAGACTCAATATTTCCATCTCCTTTCCCGAGCATCATCCCAAAATCAAAAATACCCTTCCCCGAAAGATCGGAAAAGGGTACAGAATATACAAAAAACTATTATTCTATTCCTGCACATCCGTTTCCTCTCTCTCAGGGCAATTAACCCCTTGAGGTTAGAAACCATAAA
>LFTM01000219.1 GCA_001513505.1 Clostridiales bacterium DTU092
CTGTCGAAAGGGTGCAGTTATAATGAGAATGCTTGATATCATATTAAAAAAGCGGCATGGTAAAGAGCTTACAAAAGAAGAGATCAACTTTTGGGTAAAGGGTTATGCAGCAGGGCATATTCCCGATTATCAGGTATCGGCTTTGCTTATGGCAATATATTTTCAGGGAATGACCAGCAGTGAAACCGCCGATCTAACATTAGCCATGGCTTATTCAGGCGATGTTGTTGATTTGTCTTCCATTCCGGGGGTTAAGGTGGATAAACACAGCACCGGAGGTGTTGGAGATACCACCACCCTGGTGGTTGCTCCTTTGGTTGCTGCTTGCGGTGTTCCGGTTGCCAAAATGTCAGGCAGAGGGCTGGGACATACCGGTGGTACTATCGATAAACTGGAATCTATTCCTGGGTATAATCCCTTTCAATCAACTCAGGATTTTATACGCATTGTGAAAGATATTGGTATTTCGCTTGTAGGTCAGACCGGGGATCTGGTACCAGCCGATAAAATGATCTATGCTTTGAGGGACGTGACCGGGACCGTTGAGCAGAAATCCCTTATAGCCAGCAGCATCATGAGCAAAAAGATAGCTGCGGGAGCCGATGCCATAGTGCTGGATGTAAAAACCGGCAGCGGTGCTTTTATGGAGTCGGTGGAGGATGCTTTTTCTCTGGCAGAAGAGATGGTCAATGTGGGCAATCTGGTTGGACGCAGGACTACAGCCCTTGTGACCGATATGTCTCAACCTCTTGGAATGGCAGTTGGTAACGCGCTGGAGGTAAAGGAGGCAATCGAGATATTGAAAGGAGAACGAACTGGAGCTTTAAGAGACGTTTCACTGATTTTGGGTGCTTATATGTTATATACGGCAGGGCGGTGTTCCAACATTGAACAAGGGAAGGACATGATTCAGGATGCTTTATATAGCGGAAAAGGTGCCGATAAACTTAAAGAGCTGATACACGCCCAGGGGGGAGACCAACGGGTTGTAGATGACCCTTCACTTTTACCGTTGGCCGATAACGTGATTGCCATAAAAGCTGAACAGGACGGATACATATATTCCATTGATGCACGGAGTGTGGGAGAAGCTGCACATTTGCTGGGCGCCGGAAGAAGTTCTAAGGAAGATATGATAGATCACCGTGTAGGTATTGTATTACACAAGCGTACAGGAGAAACGGTAAGAATGGGCGAACCACTTGCTGATTTTTATGTGACCCGGGAGGAGTTGCTTGATAAAGCAATTGATACCTTCAAACGTGCAGTCGTCATAAGGCAGGAGCCGCCCGAGCCAAAGCCTCTGGTGTACGGTGTGGTTACCTCTGAAGGGGTTGAGAGGTATTATTAGAAATTGAAGTAACTACTTTTCAAAACAGGAGGGGTCTGGTGTATGACAACTTGTGTAAAGTGTCCTGAATGTGGTTCTTCAAATTGTGTAGAAATAGTATATGGATTGCCAACCTATGAACTCTTTATGAGAGCTGAAGCCGAAGAGGTAAAGTTAGGGGGATGTCTTATCACGAAAGATTCGCCGAATTATTTCTGTAAAAGTTGCGAACATAAGTGGAAAGAGGGGAAATCAATCTTTGACAATTAATACTATAAGATGTTTATAGCGGAAATATGCATAAAGCAACAAAATACAGACGGGGGTTTGCTCTGTGGATAGTAAGAGATATTTAATTGCAGTAGACCTGGACTATACGGCATTGAACAACGTATATGAACTAAATGATATAACAGTAAAGGTGTTAAAAAAGTTAACTAAAATGGGACACCACGTTATGATTGCGACTGCAAGACCGACTTGCATAACTCTGCCCCACTATAAAAGACTGGAGCTGGATACGTTGACTGCTTTATGCAATGGGGCTGATTTGGTAGCTGATCTGGCAGGTGAACATAAGACTTTGCTAAGGAATTATATGTCTGCTTCTGATTTAAGAAAAATATTTGATATAATCCCCCTGGATGATATTGATGATTTGGGGATCCAAATAAATGATGAATTATACATGTACGGGTCAATGAAGGGCTCTTTGTATCATGAAGAGCTGATAAGGCGATCAAATGTGGAATACATTGATTTGAGATCGATCCCTTTTGTGGATGCCGGCCGGATATTCTTAAGAATAAAAGATACGCCGGAAGTAATGGAAAGTATAGATAAGCTTAAAAGCATTGAAAACATCAGTATTAATTATAGAAAAATACACTTGGATCAGCCGGGTATTTATTTGAGTATACAATCGATCCATGCGGATAAATGGTATGCCGTAAAGGAGGCAGCTGCTCACTATGGAATGCCCGAGAAAAATATAATTGCCTTTGGGGATGACTATAATGATACTATGATGCTCAAAAATGCCGGACTCGGTTTTGTTATGTGTAACGGTAATGAAGAGCTAAAGCGAGAGATTGGACGTACTACACAGTATTCCAATGTAGAAGGCGGTGTTGGAAAAGAACTTGCCAGGCTGTTTGAAATAAAAATTAAATAAGTATTGACTACCCATCCAATATTTGTTATAATTTTAACAAACGAAGGTAATATTATTTATGGTTTCTAACCTCAAGGGGTTAATTGCCCTGAGAGAGAGGAAACGGATGTGCAGGAA
>LFTM01000021.1 GCA_001513505.1 Clostridiales bacterium DTU092
TATCCATTTAAAGCTTGATATTTCATATAAGTATAATAAGCAGTATAATATAAACAGGGCATAAGCTCAATCCTTGAAAAACATTATACCATTTATCACGAAGTATTAACATAATCCCAACAAAATTCCAGAAATTCAAATGCACTTATCGGTCACATATTGACTTTATTTCTTTTTTATTACAATTATTAAGCCAATGTGAAATATTATTAAATTTTAGAAAAATGATACAAATTGTTTTTTTATGCGATTATAATGAAGGTATAAACAGAGACATAAAACAATATATAGAAGGGGAATCAATGTGCGCGGGGGCTGGGTTAAGAAATATGAGTTAACACCAATCAAGGTATTATTTATCCTATCAATGTTAAGTTTTTCCCTGTTTGATTTTACAGACATATCCATCGCTATGGAACCTGCCTTTTCGAAATCAGAAAACAACCAATCATATATACCCGTTTCCCAAAATCCGGACCAGGATACTTATCAAAATCCTGAGCAGGAATCAGATCCTGAACCTGAACCAGAATCTGAGGAACCTGTTAAAGAAGTTGTCAAACCTGTCCTTCAGGGATCAGTACATAGCATAGGGAATATCAGCAGTACAGTATTGCCCGGCAATATCATCGTAGAAGGATACAAGCAAAATTCATCTTCGGAGAATATTCCAGACAAGAATGAAGAAACTGAGAATACAGATGAGAATGAAAATACAGAAGATACACAATCAACTGACGATGCGGAAGATGAAGATAATGCCACTGACGCACAGAAAGAACAAGACGATAGTGATGAAATTGACATAGACGCATGGCAGAAAGAATTGAACAATATTTACAGACCTGGAGAAGATAAGGTAGTCTACCTCACTTTTGATGACGGACCTGCCCCAAATATTACACCCAAAATTCTTGATATACTTGCAGAGGAAGAAGTTAAAGCCACCTTCTTTGTACTTGGTTCCAATGCTGAGCAGTATCCCGGTTTGATCAAAAGGATATACGAGGAAGGACACGGAATTGGCAATCATTCGTATTCCCACGTCTTCAGACGCATATACAAAAAAACTGAGAATTACTTAAATGAATTGGATAGAACCAAAAAGGTTTTACAGTCAATTCTGGGTGATGATAAACCATTTATACTCACCAGATTCCCCGGTGGATACTTTGGTAAAAAACGGGCGCCATTCAGAAAGGCTGTAAATAAAGCAGGATACCTGTATGTAGACTGGAATTGTATAAATGGTGATGCTGAAGAGGTTAAACCACAACCTCCGGCTAAACTTGTAAAAAGGTTTAAAGATACTATTGGAAGTAAAAGCAGCGTTGTTGTCCTGATGCATGATGCACCCGGTAAAACTACGACAGTGGAAGCTTTGCCCGAAATTATACGTTATTTGAAGTCCAAAAACTATAGGTTTGAATTATTACCTTTTTCCCGATAATAACAATTCCTAAATAAATACTGTTTTATTTAACGGTTTATTTTGATACTTCAATCCCTCATATACTACATTTGACGCAACATCACACAAAAAAGGGGTTATTATAAATGAGTAATAGAAATCTACAAGCTCTTTATAAAAAGACAGGTGGATTTATCAAAGGCATCTGCCACCCAAATAACAATATAGCATTGCTCAAGGAAGCGGGAATCGAATGGGTCAGACGGGATGTTCCTTTCCCCTTCGACACGGATGGTAAGCTTTCACAGCACTATCTGGATTTTAAGAAAAGCAGCAGAATGTTTGATGCAAACGGGATCTCAAATATCTGTATAACACCCTACCCGTTCATGTTTATACAAGCAGGCATAGATGTAACCACCCGGGAAGGTCTGGCTCAGGTTACAGAAATCTGTGCTTTCTTAGCCGAAGATTTTAAAGATATCAAGATCTGCTGGCAGGCGACCAATGAGATGCACATACAGGGTTTTCGCGCACCCCTCAATGTAATACAAGCCAAAGATTTTTTAGTTGCAAGTATAAAAGGCATCAAACAGGGAAATCCGTCAGCAGCCGTGGGACACAACAGCCTGAACGATGAATGGCTTTCCCTTTGCATGCAGATTGAAGAGGAAACAGGCGGCTGCGATTATATAGGTCTGGATTTATATGATGGTAAGTGGAGTAGTGGCGGGCCGGATACCTACTGTGAAAAGATTGACCATTATTATAGCATCCTTCAAAAACCCATTATCCTCATGGAGTTTGGTTTTGCCTCAAAAGGCGATATGATGGAGGATCCAGAAGCTGAAGCGGTTGCATGCCTCAAAACACTCGGTTTTGACAGCATTGAGAATGCAATATCCGATTTGGATTCATTGATTGATATGTTGCCCGAGCGAATTGCAGATAGAGTTAAGGCATGTGCACCAGAGGACAGGCTGAACTGTGTGATGAGTAGTATGCCTCATATTCTCAAAAAATGGCCGGTAAAAAATGATATTCCACATACCGAAGAAGGGCAGGCTGCATTCTTTGCTCAACTCTTACCACTACTTATGGAAAACAAACACTTGGGAGGCGCTGTTATCTTTTGCATGAGTGACTCTACCCACTGCTTTTATTGCGGTGAGTCAGACTGCCCATGTGAAACTGGCTGGAGCCTGATCCGTAATGATGGAAGCAAAAAGCCTGCTTATGATGTGGTGAAAAAGGTATTTACACAAAAATAAATTGTATAGCTTGGATGTTCATCTGTTCCTTCTTACCACTACACATCCAGCTATCATATCATGCAAAGCCTGCTTCTTTTCAGTAAATGCAGCCATTATATAACCAATAGCAAATATAAGACCGGACAAAAATTTGCATAAATATCTCGCTGTCGCCCTGCCAAAAGATATTTTATTACCATTTAAGTCCGTAACAACTATACCCAACGCCATTTTACCCAAAGTAGCTTTCTTACTGGAACTTTCCATTAAGGCATAATACAACCAACCAATGACCAGTGTAAGGCCGTAAATACTATCTTCATTATAATAACCGGAAGAAAAAATACCGATAATTAAACTTAATCCAAATACTAATATTATATAATCCAAAAGAAAAGCCCAAAACCTTCTCCAAAACCCTGCATATGCTTCTGCATAATAACCAGCAGGCCTTCTATGTTCATGCTCAAATGAAGGTTTACTCAACCTATTTCCGCATTGGCTGCAAAACCTGGCTTCAACGCTGTTTGGCTTTCCGCAAGCGATGCAGTAGATATACGTATTTTGCGTATATTGAGCATGTGTATGGTGTCCAGACTGTGTATTATCTACTTTAATTGGCA
>LFTM01000006.1 GCA_001513505.1 Clostridiales bacterium DTU092
GACTCGAACCCTCGGCCTCTAGCGTGACAGGCTAGCGTTCTAACCTACTGAACTACCGGGCCCCATACAGTCTTTCGATAATGCCTCAGAGACAAATACTAGTATATATTACATTTGGCTACAAGTCAAAAAGAATTATTAAGAATCTGACCTAATTATCTCAGCGTTTCACCCAAAATCTTTGATTATCTTAATATACATCCTGCATGGAAAGCATATCTTTGTATTTCCGTTAATTTCATCTTCGCTTTCTTAGCTCACCGTATATCTCATCCAGCGTTATTCCCTGTTCGACCAGTAATACCAGAATATGATAGAATAAATCGCTTACTTCATATACTACCTCATCTTTTACCCGGTTTTTTGCCGCGATGATTACTTCAGATGTTTCTTCTCCAACTTTTTTTAGGATCTTATCAATACCTTCACGGAACAAATAACAGGTGTATGAACCCTCTTTCGGATGTTGTTTTCTGTCGTTTATAACCCCATACAGTTCCTGTAGTATTGACTCCTTGATATATATTATATCACATTTTCTATTATTTGTGTCAGTGTTATTGTATACCTCTTCAGGTTCAAACACCCTTTGATCCTCTATCCTGAACTCTTCACCTTTTTCACTGCAAATTCGGTAAAAGCAGGATCTATATCCGTTATGGCAGGCTGCCTCAACCTGTTTTACTTTTATAAGCAGTGCATCCCCATCGCAGTCGACGGCTATCTCTTTTATTTCCTGGATATGGCCCGATGTTTCGCCTTTCATCCATATTTTATTCCTGCTTCTGCTCCAAAAATGGGTTATACCAGTCTCAAGACTTTTTTGCAGCGCTTCCCTGTTCATATAACCCAGCATCAATACCTGACCGTTTTCTACATCCTGAATAATAGCCGGTACTAAACCATCGTTATTAAAAACTACTTCGTCAATCAGCTTCATAGTTCTCTCCTCACACCACATTGTTTTCAAATTTCAAAGCATCTTCAAGCTTAATCATGCCGGTATATAACGCCTTCCCGATTATAACACCGGAAGCGCCTATGGCTTTTAAATCTTTTATGTGTTGGATTTGGCTGACTCCACCTGATGCAATTATATTAAGCTCGGTTTGCTGGATCATCTCCCGGGTCGTAGATATATTCGGTCCCTCTAGCATACCGTCTTTCAGTATATCGGTGTAAATTACCGTTTCAACACCCATATCCCGCACCCGCTTACCCAGGTCCACCGGCGTTATATCGGCTTCTTCCATCCAGCCTTTGATTGCTACCCTGCCATCCCGCGCATCTATCCCGACTGCTATCTTGTTTCCATATTTTTTAACGGTTATCCCCAGCATACCTGGATCCTGAATCGCTACTGTCCCCAGGATTACCCTGCTGATTCCCAGTTCGTCCAGCAGATATGAAATCTTTTGAATATCGCGTATTCCTCCCCCAAGCTGAACCGGTATATTGATTTCTTTAATCATTTCCTTTATTATGCTGTCATTTTTGCTTTTCCCCTGGAATGCTCCATCCAGGTCCACCACATGTATAAATTTTGCCCCTTTGGATTCCCATTTCAGAGCAACTTCTACAGGATTATCACTGTATACCGTTTGCTGATCGGACCGCCCCTGAACAAGACGTACGCATTTGCCTCCCTTTATATCTATTGCCGGATATATTGTCATCGCATAAAAACCTCCAAAATTATATTAATACTGCATTGTAATTCTATTACAGGTTAATCAATAATACCTTTTGTTGACGGAATCCGTTTTAAATCTCCTTCAATGGCTGTTGCTTGTTTCATAGCTCTTCCAAAGGCTTTAAAGACCGCCTCAAGCATATGATGGGTATTCCTCCCATACAAAACCCGTACATGTATTGCTATGCCACAGTTGTTGGAAAAAGCTCTGAAAAACTCTTCTGCCAGCTGTGTATCGAATTGTCCAACTTTCTCGGTAAGTTCCGGCGTTTCATAATAAAGATAAGGACGACCTCCTATGTCAATACTTACCATAGCCAGGGATTCATCCATAGGCACAAAGAATGTGCCGTAACGTGCAATCCCCTTTCTTTCTCCCAGAGCCTTGTCAAAAGCCTTTCCCAAAACTATCCCCGTATCCTCAACAGTATGGTGCCCGTCTACCTCTAAATCTCCATCGCATGTTATACTGATATCGAAGCCACCGTGCATAGTAAAAAGTTCCAGCATATGATCAAAGAAACCGATTGCTGTATCAATCCGTGAAATTCCCTTACCTTCCAGGGTTACCTCTGCCTCAATTCTTGTTTCGGCAGATGCCCTGGTAAATTCCCCAGTTCTTAAACTCATATTATTGCCCCCTCAATACTTGCTCTAATTTCTGAAGAAATATATCATTATTTTCAGCAGTTCCTACAGTAACGCGCAGACAATCCTTTAATCTGCTGTTGCCGGAGAAATTACGCACAAGAATTCCATCTTTCAACAGCTTTCGATAGACCTTATCTGCATCGTATACCCTGAGCAGTAAAAAATTCGTTTTTGACGGGTAGACATGTACACCATCCAAACAAGCCAGTCTTCTGTACAGCCTCTCCCTTTCATTAATAATTACGGTTATCCTTTCACGGATAATATCTATATTTTCCAGCACCAGCTGAGCTGCTCTTTGAGCAAAGCTGCTGACATTGTACGGAGGTTTTACAATATTGATCTGATCAACCAGTTCCTTATTTCCTATTAAATACCCTACTCTAAGACCGGCCAGACCCATAGCCTTTGAAAACGTCTTTAACACCACAGCATTGGGGTATTCTATAACCTGCTCTGTAACCGAGCTTCCGCAGAATTCCCCGTAAGCTTCATCAACAACCACAATCCCGCGAAAATTTTTCAATAATTCGTGAAGTTCGTCCAGATCCACAGTATTACCCGTTGGGTTGTTCGGGGTGCAAATAAATATCAATTTAGGTTTATATTGCTCTATGGCTTTGTAAAACCCTTTCATATCATAGCTGAAATCCTCTTTTAGAGGTACCTCAACGGAAATTCCACCGGCTATACTTGTGAATATAGCATACATACCAAAGGAAGGATCCGGATACAGTACCACATCGCCTTTATCGATAAAAGCATTAACAATTACCTGTATAAGTTCATCCGAACCTGCACCGACAATAATATTTTCAGGTTGCACACCACAATATATCGATATGCTTTCCCTTAAATTGCTTGATTCCGAATCCGGATACAGGTTTAAACCGCTTCCCGCCAGCAACTCATCCGCAAGCTGCTTTTTTACACCATCGGGCAGATCATACGGACTTTCGTTGGCATCCATCTTAATCCTGTACGGTATCTCGACAGCTTTATATGGTTTTAATCCCACAAGATCGTTGCGCAAATAATTCATATTTACAACCTCACTTTAACCGCATTGGCATGAGCGGTAAGTCCTTCTTTGCCAGAAAATTCAACAACGTCTTCCCCTACTGCCTTCAAGGCTTTTTCAGTATAGAAAACTATATTCGACCTTTTGACAAAATCATAAACGCCTAAAGGCGAAAAGAACCGGGCAGTTCCGCTGGTTGGAAGCACATGGTTAGGTCCTGCAATATAGTCGCCTACAGGTTCGGGAGTATAATGGCCTAAGAATATTGAACCCGCATTTTTAATGCTGCCCACTAGTTCAAAGGGGTTCTCAACTGCTAGCTCCAAGTGTTCAGGTGCAACAATATTTGCAATATCCACCGCCTGTTCCATAGAGTCAACCGCTATCAATGCACCGAAATTTTTAAATGATTCTTCTATAATTTTTCTTGTAGACAGGGTTTGAATTTGTCTTTCCAGCTCCTGCAGAACATCTGAAATCAGCTCAAATGAATCTGTTACCAGTATGGCTGAGGCCATCGGATCATGCTCGGCCTGAGACATCAAATCCGCTGCCACATAAACAGGATTTGCATATGAGTCGGCCAGTACCATAATTTCGCTGGGTCCGGCTGTCATGTCAATATCTACATAGCCGTATACTTCCTTCTTTGCCAGTGTAACATATATATTGCCGGGGCCAACAATTTTATCCACTTTAGGTATGGTTGATGTCCCAAAAGCCATTGCGGCTATTGCCTGTGCACCGCCAACTTTGAAAATCCTGCTGCATTCGACCTCACATGCGGCAACCAGCGTATACGGGTTAATTTTACCGTTCTCATCGGGAGGGCTGACCAGGATAATGTCCGAAACACCAGCTACCTGGGCAGGAATAACATTCATAAGCACGGACGAAGGATAAGCAGCTCTGCCTCCGGGGACATAAACACCTACACGCTCTATCGGCAAAACCCGCTGACCAAGCACGACACCATGATCATCATGGGTGACCCATGAATTCTCCAATTGTCTGTTGTGAAATTTCCAAATCATTTCCCTGGCTTTTCTAATAACGCTTATATACCGGGATTCTACCGATTGATATGCCTCTTCAATATCCTCTCGTTTTATCATCATCTCTTCAGCACAATCGTATAACACCCCATCAAATTTGGCAGTATACTCAATTAAAGCCTTGTCCCCGTTGACTTTTACGTTCTCCAGCACCTCATTAACAACACGTTTTTCTGCTTTTAACTCCATCTGGGAGGGGCGGTTTATTTTGCTTTTTATCCAGTTTATATCCTTTCCTCTTCCATCAATAACAGCTATCATCTTTCCTCTTCCTCCAATACTTTTTGAATGTTATCGATTAAACTCCTTATCTCCTTACTCCTGGTTTTTAAGCTTATACGATTGACCACCAATCTTGCGCTTATGGGGCATATCTCATCCAGGACCACCAATCCGTTTTCCTTTAAAGTCCTACCGCTTTCCACTATATC
>LFTM01000009.1 GCA_001513505.1 Clostridiales bacterium DTU092
TGCACATATAGGACGCATTATATCGGGAGATCCTAACATGGGATATCAGGAAGCTTTAAACAAATTTTGTGAGCTGATGAACACCAGAGCTTCCGAATTAGGGGCAACCAACTCTCACTTTACAAATCCACATGGTTTTCATGATGAAAATCATTATACATCCGCATATGATCTGGCTTTAATTACAAAAGAAGCAATGAAACACGAGGTTTTCAGGGAAATTATTCAACTTACCCGTGTGGATTATCCCGACTGGAATGAAGTTGATAAAAATGATCCGACAAAAAAGGCAACCCGGTACTGGGTCAATAAAAACAAGCTGCTGGATGAAAACAACTCTAAATATTATTATCCCTATGCCACAGGTGTTAAAACCGGTTATACCTCCCATTCAAGAAACTGTCTTATATCGTCAGCCACAAAGGATGGTTTGAATCTGATTGCAGTAGTCTTAAAAAGCACAAAGGACGGACAATATAATGACTCAATAAAACTGCTGGATTATGGATTTAACAATTTCGTAGTACACGAACTGGTAAGGGAAGGCCAGGTTATCGCAACCACCCAGGTAGATAACCATGATACCGATGATATTGGAACGTTAAATATAGTTGTAAGAGAAGGGGTCCGGGATGTATTTCACAAAGATGATATCGGCAAGGTGGAAGAGACAATCATATGGTATCATACGGATAAAAATGATCAGCTCTATCTCGAAGCCCCTATTACCAAAAACCAGATAGTAGGTAAAATTATATACAAGCTTGACAATCAGGTAATTGCAGAAAGAGAGTTAATAGCTGCCAGGGACGTAGCGAAAAAAAAGAACCTGGTAGAAAAGATATTGCCCGATAACAATAACGGTAAAGAGACAATAAACGATGAAAAACTCCACATGTATTATCTGGCAGGAGCAATTGCAGCGGTTGCATTACTTCTTTTTATCCTGCTTCATTCGGTCAGGCGTAAACGAGTCAGACGGTATTACTCTTATCGCAGATATCGGTAAAAATATACTGTAAGCAACCGGATAACAGTTCAAGATTACAATTTTTTGCCAAGCCATATAAGCCGCCTACCATTATTGTTTAAGAAAACACAGAAGTCACCCGCTTCTACAAGCAGGTGACTTCTGTGTTTTTTGTATATTTAACTTAACCCTTTACAACTATGTTGACCAGTTTCTTTGGAACAACGATCACCTTTGATACATTTTTATCTCCTATTAAATCCTTTATCTTGGGGAGGCTTAAAACCGTACCCTCAACCTCCTGCTGTGAGGCATCGGCTGCCACCATGACCCTGTCTCTTACCCTGCCATTTATCTGGACCACTATTTCAATCTGATCCTGTACCAGAGCCTCGGAATCAAACGTAGGCCACGGCTGCTCATGGATACTTCCTTCATGAGTCGTCAGTTCCCACAGCTCCTCAGTAATATGGGGTGCAAACGGAGCAAGCAACAGCAGCAAATTGGATATAGCCTCCTTTATTACCGCCCTATTTTGCTGAGCCGGAGCTACCTTATCCCTGTATTGATAGAGGGCATTTACCAGCTCCATAACAGCACTTATAGCTGTATTGAAGTTAAACCTCTCCTCTATATCCACGGTTACCCTCTTTATCGTATTATGAACAACGTAGCGCAGCTGCTTATCCTGTTCGGAAAGGGATGCTGTTCCGTCTTCATTGCCGGAATCAACGCAGACATCCTTAAAGTCGTTTACAATCCGCCATACCCTGTTGAGAAAACGGTAACACCCTTCTACTCCTTGATCGCTCCATTCCAGATCTCTGTCCGGAGGCGCGGCAAACAGTATAAACAACCTTGCGGTATCTGCACCATATTTATCAATTATCTCTTCGGGGCTTACTACATTACCTTTGGATTTCGACATCTTTGCACCGTCTTTCAAAACCATTCCCTGGGTAAGCAGGTTTGTAAATGGTTCGTCTACCGGAGACAGCCCCAGATCATACAAAAACTTTGTAAAGAATCTGGCGTACAGCAAATGAAGTATGGCATGTTCCACACCGCCCACATACTGATCCACTGCCATCCAGTACTCAGCCTTTTCCCGGCTGAACGGAGCTTCAGTATTTTTGGGATCGGTAAATCTCAGGAAATAGAACGACGAACATACAAACGTATCCATGGTATCCGTCTCTCTCCTGGCCGATTGACCGCATTGAGGACAGGTAGTTTTAATAAACGACTGGTTATCCAACAGTACAGATTGACTCTTCCCTTTAAAGGCTACATCTGTAGGCAGTATAACCGGCAGCTGTTCTTCAGGCACAGGCACAATCCCACAATTATCACAGTACACAATCGGAATAGGAGCACCCCAGTAACGCTGCCGGGAAATGAGCCAGTCCCTGAGCCTGTAATTAACATGCCTTTTGCCTATATCCTTCTGCTCCATATATTCAATGATCTTTTGTATACCCTCAACGTTGGATAAACCGTTGAAAGGCCCTGAATTGATCATTACCCCTTCAGCTTCGAATGCTTCTTTCAGATTTGATATATCTATATCATCCCGTTCAGGCTTTATAACAGGAATAATGGGCAAATCATACTTGGTAGCAAACTCAAAATCCCGCTGATCATGAGCAGGAACACCCATTACAGCACCAGTACCATATTCAAGCAATACGTAGTTGGCTATAAACAGAGGTACTCTTTCCCCGTTCATGGGGTTTATAGCATGTCTGCCTATAAACAACCCTTCCTTCTCGGTCTCCTCCGACGTCCGGGTGATCTCGTTCATATGCTGAACCTTATCAATAAACTCCAGAGCCTTGCTTTCATATTCGGTACCCTTGACCAATTCAAGCACCATCGGATGTTCAGGCGCTAATACCATGTATGTTACACCGTATATGGTATCCGGCCGCGTAGTAAATACCGTTATGGTTTCATCAGTACCTTCTATTTTGAAATTCACCATAGCGCCTTCGCTGCGGCCGATCCAGTTCTTTTGCATTATCTTAACCTTTTCCGGCCAACCTTTCAGTTTTTCAATATCATTCAACAGCCGTTCAGCATATTTGGTAATCCTGAAAAACCACTGTTCAAGATCCTTTTTACCCACAGCGGTACCGCATCGTTCGCATTGGCCATTGACCACCTGCTCATTGGCCAGTACGGTACTGCAGGATGGACACCAGTTCACATAAGATTTCTTTTTATATGCCAACCCGTTTTTATAGAGCTGCAGGAACATCCATTGGGTCCATTTGTAATAACTGGGATGACAGGTTGCCACTTCCCTTTCCCAGTCATAGCTGAAACCCAAACCTTTCAGCTGCTGCCGCATATTATCTATGTTATCCCAGGTCCAGGTACTGGGGTGGATTCCATGCGCTATAGCCGCATTTTCAGCGGGTAAGCCAAAAGCATCCCATCCCATGGGATGTAAAACGTTATAGCCTCGCATGGTCTTATAACGGGTTATTACATCGCCAATGGAATAGTTGCGCACATGCCCCATATGTAGTTTGCCTGATGGATAGGGAAACATCTCCAGCATATAGTACTTCTCTTTATTGGGATCCTCTACCCTGCGAAAAGCATTGTCATTTTCCCATTTTTGTTGCCATTTGCTCTCAATCTCATGAAAATTATATTCCATAACAATTTTCCCTCCATATCAATTAAAAAGCTCCCATCCCCCAGGGACAAGAGCTTAACTCTAGCTTCGAACCGATAGGGGTAAACTGTCTGCCCATAATCTTTCCAGATTATAGAATGCTCTTTCATCGCGGTGCATTATATGGACTATTACATCGATGTAATCCAGAACGATCCACCGCCCAAACCTGTACCCCTCCTTGCGACGAGCCTGAAAACCCTGTTGTTCCATTGCGTGTTCCAGCTCATCGCACAACGCTATAACCTGTCTCTCAGAATTACCACTGGCTATAACAAAGTAGTCGGCAATAATGGTCAAATGGCTCACGTCAAGTACCTGTACATCAACAGCTTTTTTTGATTCCAGAACATTAGCAATCTTTAATGCCAGTTCCCTTGAATTAGCGGGCAATCTCTTCCCTCCATACGATTTTTCTTTTCTTTATTATATTCATTATATATCATTTGTCAACTTAGTACAATAATATTAATTACCTCTATCAACGTTTTTTTGGGTACTCAACATGTCATTCCACGCTTCAATGGTTCT
>LFTM01000221.1 GCA_001513505.1 Clostridiales bacterium DTU092
TTTGGATATTTATATCATACTTTCCTGTGAAAAAAGTGTTGCATTTATTATTGCAATTTAGAGTAGCATATAGTTTTTTTCTGTAATAATATAATATTGTAATAATTTTGGTATAACGCTGGCTGCAGGAGAAAAAATCTAAATATATTACGGAAAAATGGCTGGAAAAAGAAATAGCTGAACAATCGACAAAAGTAGTATACCCCTGTCTAAAAAGCTTGACAAAAAGGAAGGCTCATACTATGCTTTTATTGATTATACAATGCAGGCAGTATTAAATATATCTAATATATGTGACGGGGAGATGAATATAGTGGATGACGAAATCCGCAATGCTCAGGGATTGACCGAGGAAGAATTTTTGAGACAGTATGATCCTGATAAATACGCTTTTAGCAATCCGGCTGTGACAGCTGATATAATATTGTTTACTCTGACGGGTGATGATACAGCAGGCTCAGATGCTGAAGCTTTCAGGCATTTGCAGGTACTTATGATAAAAAGAGGAGATCATCCTTTTATGGGCAAATGGGCTCTTCCAGGCGGATTCGTTGAGCGTAATGAGGATGTGGACGAGGCTGCCAAACGGGAGCTAAAGGAAGAGACCGGAGTAGAAGATGTGTACCTGGAACAGTTACACACTTGGGGTGGCCCGGGACGGGATCCCAGAACTCATGTTGTCAGTGTTTCATACATGGCACTTGTGGACGGTTCCAGGTTAAATATTACAGCTGGTGATGATGCAAGCGATGCAAAATGGTTCAAGGGCGATTTAAAGGTAATAAATCATAAAAAACAGGTCAATGATGATGGATTTGTTTCAGAGAAAGAATATGAGCTTACTCTTTCCAATGAATATAACAGATTAAGTGGTGTGATAAAGGTTATCAGGCTTATGAAAAACGGGATAATCAGGACAAGTTATAAACTTGTCAGTGCACACGGGATTGCATTTGATCACTCGTTGATTATCACGTATGCCATATTACAGCTTCGGAAGAAGATTTGGTACACTCCGATGATTTCCGGTCTTATGCCCAAGTACTTTACACTGGGACATCTCAAGAAAGCCTACGAAGCAGTACTGAATACGGAATTGACAATGGAAAATTTCCGCGAAAAAATCATAAAAACATCAGAGATGATAATAAAAGAAGACGATACCAGTTTGGATTGCATGCCGGATACTGTATATATGTTTAATCCCGAGTGGGATGAACATGATTTATTATAAGATTATTAAGAGCAAAAATTGTTATTAGGAGATGACGAAATTGGTGAGAATTGATTGGAAAGAAAAAAAGAACCTTACTATGCTTACCGACTTTTACGAGCTTACTATGTCCAACGGTTACTTCGAGCATGGTCTTAAGGATACCATAGCCTACTTTGATATGTTTTTCAGAAAGGTGCCGGATGGCGGCGGTTTTGCCATTATGGCCGGACTTGAGCAAATGATAGAATACCTCAAAAACTTACATTTTACCCCGGAGGATCTGGACTACCTTCGCAGCAAAAAGATATTCAGCGAGGATTTTCTAAAATACCTGGAAAACTTCGAATTTGCATGTGATGTGTGGGCCATACCCGAGGGCACTCCTATTTTTCCTAATGAACCTATTGTAACGGTAGTAGGGCCGGTTATTCAGGCACAGTTTGTTGAGACCATGATTCTCTTGTCTGTTAACCATCAAAGCCTTATTGCAACAAAGGCAAACAGGATTGTACGGGCAGCCCAGGGGAGACCGGTAATGGAGTTTGGGTCGCGGAGGGCACAAAGCTATGATGGAGCGGTGCTGGGTGCCAGAGCTGCTTATATAGGCGGCTGCGTTGGTACTGCATGCGCTATAGCGGACAGGGATTTTGGAGTGCCGGCCATGGGAACTATGGCTCATAGCTGGGTTCAGATGTTTCCGTCTGAGTTGGAAGCCTTCCGGGCGTATGCCAGGACGTACCCCTCCAACTGTATTTTGCTGGTGGACACATATAACGTGTTAAAAAGTGGTGTTCCCAATGCTATAAAGGTGTTTAAGGAAGAAATTGTACCTAGAGGTTTTCGACCTAAGGGCATTCGTATAGACAGCGGTGACATTGCATACCTGTCAAAGAAAGCCAGACAAATGCTGGATGCTGCAGGGTTTAAAGACTGTCAAATTGTCGCTTCCAGTTCCCTTGACGAGTATATTATCAGAGACTTGTTACAGCAGGGCGCAAAAATCGATTCCTTTGGTGTAGGTGAGAAGCTGATCACTTCCAGCAGCGAGCCTGTATTTGGTGGAGTATATAAGCTTGCAGCGGTACAGCAAAACGGAAAGATTATACCGAAGATAAAGATAAGTGAAAATGTTGAAAAAATAACCAATCCTGGCTTCAAACAGGTATACAGGCTGTACGAACGTGCTACCGGAAAAGCCATAGCAGATGTAATAACCCTGCATGATGAAGTAATCGATGATACTCAGCCCTATGAGATATTTGATCCCATTCATACCTGGAAACGAAAAACCGTAACGGATTTTGTAGCAAAGAAACTCCTTGTTAAAATATTTGATAAAGGAAAGTGTATATACGAGAGTCCCGATGTGCACACCATCAGGCAGTTTTGTCAGGAACAGGTAAATACATTGTGGCCCGAGGTATTAAGGTTTGAAAATCCGCATAATTATTACGTTGATCTATCCAAGCCTTTATGGGATATAAAGCAGGATCTGCTTAATAAATATAGTTCAATATAATCAAATACAATGAGGAAGCGAGGAATATACTTATGAAAATACTTGTTACACCAACATCATTTAGCAGAGAAAGCACTCCCGAAGCTTGGAAAACACTGGAACAATTTGCTACCGATATTGTATTGAATCCTTATGGGCGCCCATTGACGGAAAAGGAACTTATCAGGCTTCTGGAAGATGTTGACGGTTATATTGCAGGTGTTGATGATGTATCAGCCGAAGTAATAGCCCATGCTCCTGAATCCCTGAAAGTGATTTCAAGGTATGGAGTTGGGTATGATCAGGTGGATATTAAAGCCTGTGGTCAAAGGGGAATAATAGTTACCAATACACCGGAAGTTAATGCTGAATCGGTTGCCGATCTGGCATTTGGGTTAATGCTGTCTGCAGCCCGGCGGATTCCTTCTGCCGACAGACAAACCCGGCAGGGCGGGTGGCCCAGAATGACAGGAGTGGAACTTTACAACAAAACACTAGGAATAATAGGCTTAGGTGCCATCGGCAAAAGGGTAGCCAGACGGGCAAAGGGTTTTTCCATGAGGGTGTTGGCGTACGATCCATGGATAGATACTTCATTTTGTGAGCGGTATCAAATAACGATATCTTCTTTTGAAGAGGTTATTGCATGCTCGGATTTTATATCGCTGCATATGCCGCTTACTTCAGAAACCAGACATATTATCAATTCGGATACTATAAACAAAATGAAAGATGGTGTAATTCTGGTTAATACGGCCAGGGGCGGCCTAATAGACGAACAGGCGGTCTATAACGGACTGAGGTCCGGAAAGCTGGGTGGCCTCGGCTTGGATGTTTTTGAGGCGGAACCACCGGGTTCATCCTTGCTTTTTGAGATGGATAATGTAGTTGTAACCCCTCATATGGCTTCCAGCACTAAGGAGGCACAAAATAAAATGGGTAATCTGGCGGTGCAAAATTTGATAGATGTTTTAACGGGGAAGGATTGCCCCTATATTGTTAACAGCCAATATCTTAAATAATAGATCTTCGGCAGAGAATAGTCCAGCATTTCAAGTAATATAGCAGTTTCCATGTTTGATTTTAATAAAAAAATAACAAAATGAAGAAAGAAGGACTGGTATTGTGAGTAATCAAAACAACCAATATAATGTCTGTCCTAAAGTGGTACCGGCAAACAAGAAATCAACCATAGCGATAAAACCTCCTTTTTCTTTTTATGCATTTAAACCTGATAGACAGTACGAAATCGTGCATTATCCCGTTGATTATTCTGAAAGAAATGGCAGGGATGAAAAGAACTGTACATTTACCGCATATCCTAAAGACGGCATTTTATATGTTGAATTATATTTCGAAGGTGAGCAGGAGCATATAATATATGTCAATGACATAACCGGCGGCGGCAAAAGAGAAATAGGTGTATTCAGCATATATTCCCTGGAAAAGGATTTATATAACAGAAGGCCGTATAAAGGCGATATGCATATGCATACCTATTATTCAGACGGGCTTGATTCTCCTGCATATGTAGCCGCATCCTGCAGGAAGGTTGGGCTGGATTTCATGGCTATTACAGATCATGGGAAATACGAACCGTCTATAGAAGCACAGCAGGCTTATCAAGGGGTTGATATAGATCTTCGCATTTTCAGAGGTGAAGAGGTGCACCCGCCTCGGAATCCCCTACACATAGTTAATTTTGGTGGAAGTTTTAGCGTAAATGAGATGTTTGAAAAAGACAGGGACACCTATATACGGGAAGTTGCAGATATCGAAAGAGAAATTGCTGGTGAAGTAAGACAAGAACCGGAACGTTATCAGCTTGCCTCTGCCATATGGTGTTTTGACAAAATACGGCAGGGAGGAGGCTTGGGAATATTCTGCCATCCATTCTGGAGGATACATAACGGCTATTATATATCAACTCTCCTAACTGAATACTTATATGAAAAACAGCCTTACGATGCGTTGGAGCTCATTGGCGGTTATCATCGGCACGAGCTTGACTCCAATATTCTGCAGGTAGCCTCGTATCATGAACAGCGCGCCAAAGGAAGAAAAATACCAATAGTTGGAGTAACTGATGCCCATGGATGTGATACCGGTGAGCTGTTTGGCTGGTATTACACCATTGTATTTTCTCCAAGCTTAAAGTTTGAAGACCTCAGGGATAGTATCAAAGACTTCTATAGCGTGGCAGTAGAGGCGGTGCCCGGAGAGAGAAAGGTTGCTCATGGGGAGTTCAGACTGGTAAAATATGCTCTTTTCCTATTGAGAGAGGTACTGCCACAGCATGATGAGATTTGTTTAAATGAAGGTAACCTGATGATTGAATATATAAAGGATAACAATGACGCGAAAAAACAGCTAGAGAAATTAAAAGGTGGAGTGGATAGCCTGTATTCATCGTATTGGACACAACTTTGAACCAATATAGAGAAAAAATAAAAGTCTGGAAATGGGGGCTCAAAATGGAAACAAGGAAACCAAATATAGTTCTGATTAATTGCGATGATTTAGGATATGGCGATTTAGGTTGCTACGGTTCCAGGGTAAACAATACACCAACGCTGGATCAAATGGCAGAGAAAGGTATCAGGTTTACAAATTTTTATATGGCGTCTCCTGTATGTTCACCGTCCAGGGGATCTATGCTGACTGGTTGTTATCCCAGGAGGATAGGATTCGGAAATTTTGAAGGCCGGGGTGTACTGTTTCCGGGACAGGGAGTTGGCCTGAACCCTGAAGAGATCACCATAGCCAGGTTATTGAAGAATGTGGGATACAATACAATGCTGGTAGGTAAATGGCACTGTGGAGATCAACCCGAGTTTTTACCTACAAGGCACGGTTTCGATCATTATTACGGTTTGCCTTACAGTAACGATATGGGAAGGCAGGCAGGAAGAAATGAAAGGGAGGGTTACCCTCCGTTACCGCTGATGTTAGATGAAGAAGTTATTCAGGAACAGCCAGATCAGGCATCTCTGACAGAACGTTATGTGGAGCAGTGTGTACGCTTTATTAGAAAGAATAAGGATACTCCGTTTTTCCTGTATTTCGCTCATATGTATGTTCACCTTCCTATATATGCGCCCGAGCGATTTTTGAAACAATCCCGTAATGGCGATTATGGGGCGGCGGTTGAATGTATAGACTGGTCTGTCAGCGTTATCCTGGATGAACTGAAAACACAAGGATTGGACAAGAATACTTTGGTAATTTTTACATCTGACAATGGAGCCAGGGGAGATAGGGGCAGTAGTAATGCACCTCTTCGCGGCGGAAAGATGACAACGTGGGAGGGTGGCATGCGAGTTCCCTGCATAATGTACTGGCCAGGTGTTATACCTTCGGGACAAGTTTGTGATGAGATTATAACTTCAATGGATTTTTATCCCACCATTGCACGTTTTGCAGGAGCCGGTATTCCACTGGACAGGATTATTGATGGGAAGGATATATCCTCCATTGTTTTAGGTGAGGAAGGAGCAAAGTCTCCACATAAAGCATTCTTTTATTACCACGGTGATAATCTTGAAGCAGTGAGAAGTGGAGATTGGAAATTACATATTCGGAAAGGAGACAGAGAAGTCAGGGAGCTGTATAATCTCAGGGAAGATATAAGTGAGTCTCATAATGTTTATGAAAAGTATCCTGAAATCGTGAAGAAGTTGGAAGAGTATATAGATGAATGCAGAAAAGATCTGGGAGACAAAGCAGCCGGTATTGAAGGAGAAAATATCAGGCCTATAGGAAGAGTTGAGAATCCGGTTCCATTAACTCATTACAATCCGGATCACCCTTATATTATTGCAATGTATGACAAGGAGGATACTGGTTGAGTTTTAAGCGCCGTAATGGCGCTTTTTTATTTCTTATATGCAGAAAGTTTGTATACAACAAAAAAGTTTTCATATATTTACTGTTATTGACATGTATGAAAGGGTGTGATAGTGTAATGGTGTATGCATGCACTAATACACTATCACACTATAACCGCTGGTATGTTATATGGAAAGCTCCGTTTTATGTTGCAGCGCAGATGAAAAAAGCAGATAAAAGGGGGTGACCTAATAACATGTTAAGGAAAACTGCCTTGGATATAGTTATAGATCCCGATGCACCTATTCCCATTTATGTTCAAATCATCATACAGATTAAAAGCCTTATTGCCGGCAAGGTATTGGTTTCCGGGGACAAACTTCCTTCGGTCCGGAAACTCAGCCGGCAGCTTGGAGTAAATCCGAACACCGTAGCAAGGGCGTATCAGGAGTTGGAACGGGAAGGCATTATTCGTACTACCCGTGGTATAGGTGCATTTGTTGGCAAAACCACAAAAAGGATATCATTGCAGCGACGGTCCGAACTTATAAACAAAATTATAGATTATCTTTTCACAGAAGCTTATCATCTCCAGTACNNCTCCAGTACAGTAAAGAGGAATTACGCTCAATACTAGCGAAACGCCTGGATGAATGGAATCCGGGATTGAATATTGAAATGGCAAGGGAGACAGATACCTAGCCGTAAGGGGGTTTGTTTGTGATTGAAATAAAAGAGGTCACTACAAACAAGGAGTTAAAAGAGTTTGTAGATTTTCAGTTTAGATTATACCGGAACAATAAGTTCTGGGTACCCCCTCTCAGAATAGACGAAATCAACACCCTTCGCCGGGACAAAAATCCTGCTTTTGAATATTGCGAGGCAAAATACTGGCTTGCGTTAAAGGACGGGGAAGTAGTAGGACGTATAGCGGGGATTATAAATTATCTTTATATTAAGAAATGGGGTGCTAAGAACGCCCGCTTTGGCTGGATTGATTTCATTGATGACAGACAAGTGTCAAAAAAGCTTTTAGAGACCGTTGAGGCGTGGGCTGTCGATAAAGGTATGACCGGTCTGCATGGACCGCTGGGGTTCTGTGATCTTGACAGGGAGGGGCTTTTGGTAGATGGATTTGAAGAGATGGGCACATTCACTACTATATATAATTATCCCTATTATTCTCTTCATTTGGAGGAACACGGTTATGTTAAAGACGTGGACTGGTTGGAATATGAGCTGGAGATTCCACATGAAATGCCGGTTGTTATAGAAAAAGCATCCCAGGAAGCTTTGAGACGGTTTAACCTAAGAGTATTGGAGACAAAAAAACCTAAAGATTTTCTTCCATATGTCAAAGGTATTTTTCAGCTTCTTAATAATGCTTACAGTGATTTATACGGGGTAGTGCCACTTACCGATAAACNNGAACTATACACAAAGCAATACTTCAGTTTTGTCAATCCGGATTATGTGAAAGTGGTTTTAGATCAAAATGATAACGTGGTGGCATTTGGAATTGCTTTTCCGTCGCTGTCGCTGGCTATGCGTAAGGCAAAAGGCAGGTTGTTTCCTTTTGGATTTATATATCTTCTAAATGCATTAAAACGGAATAATATGATAGATTTATGCCTGGTAGCCGTTAAGCCTGAACTTCACGGAAAGGGTGTTAATGCTATACTGATGAAAGAAATATATAATAACTGTGTTAAAAATGGTATAATAAAAGCACAGTGCAATCCACAGCTGGAGTCAAATAGAAAAGTGCGAACCCAATGGAAATATTTCAACTCGAGGCAGCACAAACGTAGAAGATGTTATATTAAAAACCTGTAAGCCAAGGAAGAATTAATTTTACAAGGAGGAAGAATACGATGCAAAACCTACTCTATAATAAAGTGTATGGTTGTCTGATAGGAGGGTTAATCGGTGATGCCATGGGTGCACCCGTAGAGAATAAGCATTACAAGGAAATTGAAGAAGAATATGGTATGATAAATGATTTCAAGGGTGACGGCACCGATGACTCTGCTATAAAATTAATTTTATGTGATGCAATAATATCCAACAAAGGCTACGTTACAGCTGATGAATTTGCCGAAGCTTTTCTACGCAATGAACAATACTATAATCTATTCTTTATCCCTGTGAAAAATATGTTTCATAAAATTAAGGACTCCCTTGTATTGCCTGTGTATGCCGGTATGGGGAATATGCAGAGCACCAGTTCCGCTATGTGTATATCTCCAATGGGATTGATCAATGCATGTAACCCAAGACAAGCAGCGGTAGAAACATATGATGTGGCCGGACTTATTCATGCAGGGGATACCACCTTCTGCCGTGATGCAGCCTGCGCAATAGCGGCTGCTGTTGCCGAAGCTATGAAACCGGATGCCACTGTCGATTCGATAATTGCATCATCTACTGCTTATTTACATAGTATTAGTTCTAAAGTTATGATTTGCAAAATCCAGGAGGTAGTAGCTCTTGCCAGGGAGACGAAGGATTATAAAGCTTTTAGAGAACGGTTCTATAAGGATTATCTATATGATGTTATATGTGATTCGCGGGAGACAGTTCCTTGTACACTTGCGCTGTTTTATCTCGCCGATGGCGATCCCGTAAAAAGTATTCTATATGGCGCTAATTTTGGTCGTGATGCCGATACTATTGCAACTATGATTGGAGCTATTGCCGGCGCATATAAAGGGGTAGATGGATTCAAGCCTGAATGGGTTAAAAAGATAAAGGAGAACAATCCTGAACAGGAGGAATTAGCTCAAAGGATTGTCGAAGTTATAAAAAGCAAAGCGGCTGACACCCAGAAATCATTAAAGCTTCTCGAAGAGCTTTATTAAGTGGTTTTGATTCGGCCTCATCCTCCGCTGCGTTAACAGGTTCTAAGCCTTTCCGCAAGGTGATTTCCATAATATTCTTCATATATATAGAATAGTGTTCTGTAAATATGTTCTCCATAGTATTCTTCATGTTTGGACTATATAGTTGATTAATGAAGTTCCTTAATAAAGAAGAAATACATTTATTGCTGTTATCGAGAGAGGGGATAGATGATGAAGACATGTGTAGTTGGCAGCTTAAATATGGATCTGGTAGCAACAGTTGACAGATTTCCAAAGCCTGGAGAAACCATAATCGGTAATGATTTTGCTACATATCCCGGAGGAAAGGGCGGTAATCAGGCTGTAGCCCTGGGACGCCTGGGGGCAGATGTGCTGATGGTAGGAAAGGTTGGAAATGATTTATTTGGAGAGCAGTATCTGAATAATCTTAAGATGAATGGTGTCTCCTCTGAC